>DASYUP010000134.1:0-20074 GCA_036001185.1 Thermoanaerobaculia bacterium | reverse complement strand
GGGCGACGGCAGCGGACAGCTGTCGTATTTGCCGAACCAGCCGTAGCGGTGGCGCGCCACCCAGTCGTAGAGCGCATCGCGCAGGAAACGGGGCACGATGCGCAGCAGCGACAGCAGCCACCAGAGGCCGCCGACGTCGCCGAAGATGCGCAGCACGCCGTCGGAGCGCACGTGGACCCGCTCGCGCTTGAGGCCGAAGTTGCGCACGTAGACGAGGGTCCTGACGTCGGTGGGAAAGCCGTGGCGCTCGGCCAGCCGCGCCGCGGTCTGCCCCTGCAGCGGCGCGAAGCAGAGGCGGTGGCGACGGTCGATGCGCAGCAGGAAGCGGACGGTGCGGTTGCAGAGCCCGCAGACGCCGTCGTAGAGCACCAGGTTGGGGCTCGGCGAGGTCAGCCCGCCGGTCAGCGTCCGGGCGGCCGGCAGCCGTTCGGCGGCCAAGCTCTGGAACGTCATGGCTCGCTCTGGAACCTCCTGGCTCACCCCGGCCGCTGCGTCACCGCCCATCTTATCCCGAACATGTGGGCGGGACCGGGACCGACGCGACGGAACCGTGGCTCAGGGGCGCAAGAGTCCGAGCAGGAGACCACCGAAGGCCCGGGCGCCCACCGCCCGTAGCGGTAGCTGCCGGGCGTGGGCACCGAGCAGCCGCGAGAAGAGCGCCGGCCGGCGCCCGAGCTCGCGCACCAGCCGCCGCCGCAGCCAGGGACGGCGCTCGCAGAAGAGCAGCGTCTCGGTGAGGCCGTCGGTGAGGCGGGCGAGGCGCCGGCAGGCGCGCACGTAGGGGCGCAGGTCGCCGGCGGCCAGCGCCGCGGCGAGCGCCTCCGCCTGCTGGAAGGAGAGGCCCAGGCCCTCGCCGGTGATGGCGTCGAGGTAGCCGCCGGCGTCGCCCACCAGCACCACCCGGCCGCGGGCGATGCCGCGGGCGCGCTGCCGGAAGGGCCCGGCCCCGCGGTCGCGGGAGGTGACGTCCACACCGGCGAGGCGCTGCTGCAGGAGCGGGAAGCTCGCCAGCAGACGGTCGAAATCGCCGCCGCCTCCCCACAGCATGGCGATGCCCACCTCGTCCACCTCGACCGGCGTCACGTAGGCCTCGACCTTGCCGCCCCAGTGCACTTCCACCAGGTCGGTCCACGGCGGCAGCCGGTAGTGGCGGCGGACGCCGAAGCGGGGGCGGCGCGGCGCCGGGCCGGCGAGGCCCGCCCAGCCGCGCACCCGCGAGCGCAGCCCGTCGGCACCCACCACCCAGCGGGCCCGCAGCGTCTCGCCTCCGGTACGCACCTCGCCGGCGAGGGTGACTTCCTCCACCCGCTGCCCCCAGCGCACCTCGATGCCCGCCCGCTCGACGGCGGCGACGAGCGCCGCGTGCAGGTCGAGACGGCGGACGCCGCGGCCGGGCCCACCAGGAAAGGGCGCTTCGGCGGCGCTGTCTTCGTCGACGTAGCGAATGCCGCGGAACGGCACGCCCGGCGCCTCGACCCCGAGCCGCCGCAGGGCGGCGACGCCATCGGGCATGATGCCCTCGCCGCAGGCCTTGTCGATCGGCGGCCGGCGGCGTTCGAGCACCAGCGGGCGCATCCCTCGGCCGGCCGCCGCCAGCGCGGTGGCGAGGCCGGCCGGGCCGCCGCCGACGATCAGGAGGTCCGGACCGCCGCTCTCCGGCCCGCCGTTCACCGCCGCTCCGGCGCGGCGCCGGAGGTCGTGCCGGCGGCGCCGGGCAGCTCGCCGGCGAGCCAGCGCCGCAGCGCTTCGCCGCGCCGCAGCTTTCCCGACGAGGTGCGCGGCAGGGTGCCGGGAGCGAGGCTGGCGACGCGGCCGGGCGCCAGGCCGACCGCCGCGAGTACCGCCTCGCGGCAGGCGGTGACGAGGGCGTCGACGCCGTCCACCTCGTCGCCGCGCGCCCGCTCGACGAGCAGCAGCAGCTCCTCCTCGTCCGCCGCCTCGGGCAGCCAGCCGACCGCGGCGACCCCTCCCGGCCGCACCCCGGCGACGGCGCCGGCGGCCTCCTCGATCTCCTCCGGCGCGTGGTTGCGGCCACGCACGATCACCGCATCCTTGCGGCGACCGACGAGGAAGAGCTCGCCACCGGCGAGGAAGCCGAGGTCGCCGGTGTCGAGCCAGCCGTCTCGCAGCACGCGGGCGGTGCCGGCGGGGTCGCCGAGGTAGCCGTCCATGAGCGACGGGCCGTGCACCCACACCGTGCCCACCCGGCCGGCCGGCAGCTCGCGGCCGTCGTCGTCGCGCAGGGCGATGGCGAAGCCCGGCAGGGTCGTGCCGACGCTCGCCAGCTCGCGGCCCTCGGGATCGGGCACGGCGGCGCCGCCGAGCAGTACGTCGCGGGCGAAGCGGCGGGTGATGAACGGCCGTCCCACGGCGCCGAAGGTGACCGCGAGCCCGGCCTCGGCGAGACCATAGACGGGCACCAGCGCCTCGTCGCGAAACCCCCAGCGGGCGAAGCGGCGGGCGAACGCATGCAAAGTCTCGGGGACCACTGCCTCGGCGCCGCAGAGGGCGATCCGCCAGCCGCCGAGGTCGACGCCGGCGAGCTCCTCGTCGCGGACCCGGCGGAGGCATCGCGCGTAGGCGAAGGTCGGCGCCGCCGAGACGGTGGCGCCGGTGCGGCTGATTCCCCGCAGCCAGAGCGCCGGGCGGGCCACGAAGGCCTCTGGCGGCAGCAACGCGAGATCGGCGGGGCGTTCGAGCGCCGGCAGCACGCAGCCCACGAGCCCCATGTCGTGGTGCAGTGGCAACCACGAGAAGCCGCGGTGCACGACGCCCGCGCCCTCGGGCCAGATCGAATTGAGCAGCCGCGCCTGCACCACCAGCGCCCGGCGGGACAAAGCGACGGCTTTGGGTGCGGCGGTGGTGCCCGAGGAGAACTGCACCAGACCGGGAGCGACGTCGGCGACGTCGGCGGCGACCGCCGCGGCGCGCGGCAGGGCGGCGAGCGGGTGGCAGCCCAGCGCCGGCGCCGAGGCCGCCACGGGGTCGCGGAGCAGCGGCAGCAGGGCGGGCTCAGCGAGCACGAGCCGGGGGGCGGCCGCATCGAGCATGGCGCGCAGCCGCCGCTGCTGCTCGCCGAGCTGACCGAGTCGCGAGGGCGGCGGCAGCGGCGCCGGGACGGCGCCGGCGCGCAGGGCGCCGAGGAAGGCAGCTAGAAACCCCTCGCCGGTGGGGAAGGCGAGGGCGACCCGGTCCCCCGGCCGGACGCCCAGCGCTTGCAGGCCGCCGGCGACCTCTGCGGCCCGCCCCACCAGCTCGGGCCACGGCACGAGTCGGTCCTGCTCGCGGCGATCGAGCAGCCGCACGCCGCGGTCGCTCCGCGTCGCCGCGCGCGCCAGCCAGGCGCCGAGGGTGTCGTGGGAGTGCCCGGCTGCCACTCCGCTACCCCGCCCCCTCCCCCCCGTTGCGCTTCGCCGCCACCACCCGCTCGAGGTCGCCGACCGTGCGGATGACAGCTTCGTCGGCGGCGTCGAGGCAGATGCGGAAGCGGTCCTCGACCTCCACCGCCAGGGTCAGCAGCCCGACCGAATCGAGTGCCAAGTCCTCGACCAGCCGCAGCTCGGGCCGCAGGGCTCCCCGATAGCCCAGCCCGGCCGCGATCTCGACGAGGGTGCCGCGGATCTCGGCGACGGGGGCGGCGGCGCGCTCCATGGCGGGATTCTACGGCGGGCAGCCTACCCACCCGCCCAGGTGAGTGTCGGCCCGCGGCGAGCCGGTTCAGCCGCCGGAGCGCCGTCGCTCAGCGCCGGAAGCTGAGCTCGTCGAGGAAGAGCTTGCCGGAGGTGCCGGTGGCCTGGCCGGTGAACATGCCGGCGAAGGCGTGGTTGATCACCGCGCCTGACATATCGGGCAGGTCCACGGAGAACATCTGGATCTTGCCGTTGGCATCCGGCACGCCGCCCACGTAGCGGGTGCGCCACATCGTCAGGTGGCCCGGGTTGCCGGCCGTCCAGGCATAGTCGATCCGGGTGTTGTGGAAGTCGGCCGGGTTACCGCAAGGGGCGGCGGCACAGGCGAAGAAGCCGCCGCCCGAGAACTGGAAGGTGCCGAGCGCTTCGTTGAAGTGGAACACATTGATGAACCACTGGTCGGCGGTGCGCACGAGAAGGAAGGTCAGGCGCGTCCTGCTGCCGGGGCCAACCCCATCGTTGAAGGCGACCATCTGGAAGCTGTTGCGCCCCGGAGTGGTGCTCATCGTCAGATTCTGCGGGTCGACGAAGAAGGTGCCCTGCAGGGCGTGCTCGTCGTGGAAGCCCGCCTCGGGGCCGACCCGGACGTATGTCGGCGTCACGGGCAGCTGGATCGATGGCGCGAAGAGGTCGACCTCGAGCCCGACCTTGCTGGTGAGCGGTCCCAGCCGGGCCGCGGGGGCGACCTGGGTCTTGTTGCGGTAGAGCGACGAGACGTTCTGCGACCAGAGGTTGGTGTTGCCGGTCTCGGCCCCGTCGGCAAACAGCGCGCCGTAGAGCACCGTCTCGGCGCCGACGTCGGCGAGGCCGTCCTGATCCTCCCACGGGCTGCCGATCGCCAGGTCGGCGTGGCCGTCGCCATCGAAGTCGCCGTGGGTCAGGGCGTAGCCGAAGCGCTTGCCGTGAAGGGCCACGTTGCCGGGGAAACCCTCGATCCCCGGGGCGATGCTGCGGTGGCGCGCCGCCGTCAGCCCGAACGGCGAGGAACCCATCAGCACGGTGACCGAGCCGTCCTCCGGCCCGCTGATGGCCTCGCCCCAGTGGCCGATGGCGAGGTCGGTGAAGCCATCCTTGTCGAAATCGTCGACGGCCATCGCGAACCCGAAGTTGTCGTGCGGCTCGTTGGTGCCGGTGCCGAGGATCGCGTCCTGGTCCCAGAACTGGGTGCGGCCGCGGTCGAAGCCGTTGACGGCCCCGTAGAGCACGTCGACTCGGCCGACCGCATCGTCCATGGTGATGATGTCCAGGTCCGCGCCGGCGGTGATCGCCAGGTCCTCGAAGCCGTCGTGGTCGAAGTCGCCGGTTGCGAGCGCCGACGTGAACGCGTCGAACGCCGCGGATTGCCCGCCGATCGAGGACTCGCTCAAGAGCTGGCTGCCGCTGCCGGTGAGGCCCGAGGTGCTGCCGAAGACGACCTGGAGCACGCCTTTCCAGCTCTCCTCTCCCGGCACGCCGATCGCCAGGTCGTCGAAGCCGTCGGCGTTGAAGTCGCCGGCGGCGAGCGCCTCGCCGAACAGGTCGTCGTCCTCGGGATCGCTGGCCATCCCGGGCGAGTCCTGGTCGAGCGATCGCGCCTGCGCGGGCACGAGGCCCAGCGCCGAACCAGGGATGATGACGATCATGCCGTACCAGACGTGGTAGGTGAATATGGATCCCCAGCTCTCGTGGGGCACGCCGACCACCAGGTCGCCGAAGCCGTCGGCGTTGAAGTCCCCACAGGCCAAGGTCCACCCGAAGTTGTCGCTGCTTTCGACGTCACCCGGGATGCCCGGGGTGCTCTCGGCGTAGAAGGCGTCACCGCGGAACGGCAGCCCGGAGCTGGTGCCGTAGTGGATCTGGATCGCCCCGGCGTCGGACTCCCCGAGGTGGTCCTCATAGGGCACTCCCACTGCCAGGTCGTCGAAGGCGTCGCCGTTGAAGTTGCAGGCGGCGAGCGACTCCCCGTACTGGTCACCCACCTCGGGCGGGTCGAGCGCCGGCGTCTGCCGCAGCACGGTGCTCGCCAGGTTGGTGGCCAGCCCCGCTGCCGGGATGCCGTAGCGGACCACCACGGTGCCGCTGTCCTTGATGTCGCTGCCGACGATGCCGTTGTCGTAGGGAATGCCGGTCGCCAGGTCGTCGGCGCCGTCGCCGTTGAAGTCGCCGGCGGCGAGCGCCAGGGCGAAGACGTCGCCGCCCTGGGGGGTGTAGAAGCCGAGCAGGTTCTCGTTGCCGAAGCGCTGGGCCCGCACGGCGGAGAGGCCGATGGCCGTGGTCTGGGCAGCCGCGGCAGTGGCGAGCGTGAGCAGGAAGGCGGTGGCCACGGCCAGGCTGCTGCCGCGGGTATGCGAGCGAAGGGGTTTCATGGCGTCTCCTTTGCCGATGCCGGCGTTCCTCCTATTGAGCGCAAAAGGAGGCCTCCGGACGACAGCGGGGACTAGAATCGTCGGTACTGTCATGGCGCCGAGCCGCGAGGAAGCGGAGCCGAGCGATCACTCTGCTGCCGAGGTGACGGACCTGCTGCAGGCCTGGCGCGGCGGCGATCCCGGCGCCGAGGAGCGCCTGATGGCGGTGCTCTACCGCGAGCTCCATGCCGTGGCGCGGCGGCGGCTCCGCCACGAGCGACCGGGCGGCACCCTGCAGACGACGGCGCTCGTCCACGAGGCCTATCTGCGGCTCGTCGACCTGCGGCGAGTGGAGGTCCGCGATCGCAGCCACTTTCTCGCCCTGGCGGCGAGGATGATGCGCCGGGTGCTGGTCGACCGCGCGCGCGCGCGGCGGGCCGACAAGCGCGGCTCCGGCGAGCGGCCGATCACTCTCAACGACGTGGCGGCAGCCGGCCTCGATCCCGCCGTCGAGGTGCTGGAGGTCGACGGCGCGCTGGAGCGGCTCGCCGCCGCCTTCCCGCGCCCGGCGCGCGTCGTCGAGCTGCGCTTCTTCGGTGGCCTCGGGTTCGCGGAGATCGGCGGTGTGCTCGGCGTCACCGAGCGGACGGCGCAGCGGGACTGGGCGTTCGCTCGCTCCTGGCTGGCGCGCGAGCTGGGCGGTGCGCCGGCATGAACGCCGACCCGCGGCTGCCGGAGCTATTCGCCCGCGCCAGCGAGCTCGAGGGCGAGGCGCGGGCGGCGTGGTTGGCCGAGCTGCGCGCCAACGATGCCGCGCTGGCGCAAGAGGTCGAGGAGCTCCTACGCGCCACCCCGGCCGGCGAACGCCGCTTCGCGGCGCCGGCGTGGCAGAACCTGTCGCCCACGGCGCACGAGGGGGCGGCGGCGCCGGTACCCGAGCAGGTGGGCCCCTACCGCATCCTGCGCGAGATCGGGCGCGGTGGCATGGGTCGCGTCTTCCTCGCCGAGCAGCAGGAGGCCGAGTTCCGTCGCACCGTGGCGCTCAAGACCCTCGACCGGCCGGCGGCGGCGGGCGAGGGCATGCGCCGCTTCCGCGACGAGGTGCGCATCCTCGCCGGCCTCGAGCACCCGGGGATCGCGCGCCTCTACGACGCCGGGCGCGCCGAGGACGGGACCTCGTTCCTGGCGCTCGAGTACGTGAAAGGGGAGGACCTGCTGGCCTTCGTCCGCCAGCGCAGCCTCGACCTGCGGGCGCGCGTGGAGCTCTTCCTCGAGGTCCTCGAGGCGGTCGACTTCGCGCACCGCCACCTGGTGGTCCACCGCGACCTCAAGCCGGGCAACGTGCTGGTGGGCGCCGACGGGCGGGTCAAGCTCCTCGACTTCGGCATCTCCAAGATCGTCGACCCCGAGGCACCGCAGGAGGCGGCGGAGACGCGCACCGAGCTGCGCGCCCTCACCCCCGCCTACGCCAGCCCGGAGCAGCTGCGCGGCGAGCGCGTCACCATCGCCTCCGACGTCTACTCCCTGGGCGTGGTGCTCTACGAGGTGCTGGCGGGGAGGCGGCCCTTCGGCGAGCCGGCGACGGCAGGCAGGGAGTGGGCCGCGGCCCTGATCGAGCGATTGGGGCACGACCCCGAGCCGCCGTCGACGGCGGCCCGGCGAGGAAGTACCTCGGGAGGTGAGGCCGCCGAGGCGGTGACGCTGGTGCGCTGGCGGGATCTCACCGGCGACCTCGACGCCATCACCCTCAAGGCGCTGCGCGCCGAGCCGGAGAGCCGCTACCGCTCCGCCGCCGCCTTCGCCGACGACCTGCGCCGCTGGCTCGACGGCCGGCCGGTCGAGGCGCAGCGTGGCGGGCGGCGCTACCGGCTGGGCAAGTTCGTGCGCCGGCACCGCGCTCCCGTCGCCTCCGCGGCGCTGGCGGTCCTCGCCCTCGTCGGTGGCACGGTCATCGCCGTCGTGCAGGCGCGGGCCTCGGCGCGCGAGCGCGATCGCGCCCTCGAGTCGTTGCGGCGGGCGGAGATCACCAACGACTTGAGCGCCTTCCTGCTGTCGGAGGCGACACCGGGTGGTGGGCCGCTCTCCAGGGGCGCCCTCCTCGCGCGCGGCGAGAAGGTGATCGACAAGCGCTTCGCCGCCGACGTGCCGCTGCAGGTGCACATGCTGCTGACGCTGGCCGAGCGCTACTACGAAAACTTCCAGTTCGACGACTGGAAACGCACCGTGGCGCGGGCGTACGCGCTCTCCCGGCCGCTGGCCGACAAGCCATTGCGCGCCCTGGCGGCCTGCGTGATGGCGAACGTCGAGAGCGAGATGGGCGAGCGGTCGCACATCGCTCCCCTGCTCGCCGAGGCGTTGCCCGACCTCAAGGGCGAAGCGGAAGGGACGGCGGAGGAGGCGCGCTGCCGCATCGCCGAGTGCAACGCCGCCTACATGAGCGGCGATGCCGACACCTCCATTCGCGCCGGCGAGCGCGCCCTGGCGCTCGAGCGGGCGCGCCACGGGCCGCCGGGGCGAGAGCTCGAGGCGCTCAACTCGCTGGCCAACGCCTACACGCTCGGCGACCGCTTCGCCGACGCCGATCGTGCCTACACCGCGTTGATGGCGCTCTTCGCATCGCAAGGCCGCGACCACACCCGCGGCGCCGCCATCTGCCTCAACAACTGGGCGGTGGCGTCGCAGAACGCCGGCCAGATCCGGCGCGCCGTCGAGCTGGGGCTGCGCGCGGTGGCGCTGGCTCGCGAGGTCGACCCCGAGCGGGGGGCGGCGCCCAATGACCTCTGGAGCCTGGCCAGCGTGCTGTCGCTGGTGGGTCGCCACGACGAGGCACTGGCGGCCGTCGACGAGGCGGTGGTCAAGGCCCGGGAGTCGGGGACGCCCTGGCGCGTCTTCTGGTCCCTGGCGACCGCCGGCCGGGTGGCGCTGGAGGCGGGGCGGCACGATCTCGCCGACACCCGGCTCGCGGAGCTGCAGAAAGTGGAGAAGGCGCAGGCCGACCCACCGGTCTCGCAGGAAGCGGGGCTCGAGCGCACGCTGGCGCGGGCGGCACTCGCACGCGGCGACGGTGGCGGCGCAGTGCGGCTAGCGCGCAGCGCCCTGCGGCGTCTGGAGGCGGCGGCGCGGCCTCCCCGCGAGGTGCTGCCGGTGCTGCTCGTCCTCACCGCGGGCCTCAACGCGAGCGGCGACTTTGCGGAGGCCAAGGCCGTCGCCGAACGCGCCGCCACCATGGCGAACGGCAGGCTGGGCGGCTTCCCGCACTCCTTCGAGCTCGGCTGGGCGAGCCTCGAACAGGGGGTCGCCAGCGCCGGGCTGGGTGACACCCAGGGCGCGCGGGCGAACTTGGAAATGGCGATGGCGAACCTGCGGGATTCCGTCGGTGACGACGCTCCGCTGACCCGTCGCGCGGCCGCTCAGCTGGCGCCGCTCGCGCCCTGAGGATCCCTCTGTCGCCCACGGCGCGCGAGGCTCAGCGCGGCTCGCCGCGCAGCGCTCCGTCCTCGACGCGGATGCGCAGCGCCAGCACCAGCAGGTTGGCGGTGCCGCAGACGAGGGCCGTCACCCATGCCGTGTGCACCAGCGGCAGAGCCACCACCTCCACGGCGACGGCGAGGTAGTTGGGGTGGCGCAGGAAGCGGAACGGGCCGCCGGCGATCAGTGGCTCGCCCGCCAGCACCAGCACGCGGGTCGTCCACCGCTCGCCGAGGGTTGCCACCACCCAGTATCGCAGCGCCATGGTGGCGGCGACGAGGACGAGCATCGGCCAGCCGAGCGCGGGCACGAAGGGACGCCGGCAGAAGAGCACCTCGGCGGCGGCACCACCGAGCATCGCCACGTGCACGGCGACCATCGCCGGATAGTGCGCCGCGCCGGCCTCCACGGCGCCTCGGCGGCGCAGCGCCCGCTCGTGGCGGCGCGACCGCACCAGCTCGCCGAGGCGCTCGACGGCGACAGCGGCGAGGAGTAGGAGGTACCAGCGGACGGAAGGGGGCGGCCCTACCACTGCAGCAGCACGACCTCGGAGCAGAACCCCGGGCCCATGGCGAGTAACAGGCCATAGCTGCCGGCGGGCGGTCGGTGGCTCGCCATCGTCTCCTCGAGCACCAGCAGCACCGAGGTGGACGACAGGTTGCCGACGTCGCGCAGGCTGCGCCAGGTGACGGCCAGCGCCTCGGGCGGCAGCTCGAGCTCCTCCTGCATCGCCTCCAGCACCTTGGGGCCGCCCGGGTGGGCGACGTAGCTCGCTATATCGGCCCGTGTCAGCCCTTGGCCGGCGAGAAACGCATCGACGTCGGCGCGCAGGTGGCGGCGCACCATCTCCGGCACCTCGGCCGAGAGCACCACCTGGAAGCCCTTCTCGGAGATGTCCCAGCCCATCACCCGTTCGGTGTCGTAGTAGAACGACGACGCCGAGGCGAGCACGCGCGGGCCGGCGGCAGCCTCGTCGCGCTCGTCACCCACCAGCACCACTGCGGCGGCGCCGTCGCCGAACAGGCCCGAGGCGATGAGGTTGGGAATCGACAGGTCCTCGGGCTGCAGGGTGAGCGAGCAGAGCTCGACGGAGAGCAGCACCACCACCTCGCCCGGGTGGCCGGCGAGGTAGTCGGCGGCGCGCGCCACCCCGGCGGCGCCGGCGAGGCAGCCGAGGCCGAAGATGGGCACCCGCTTGATCTGCGTGGGCAGGCGCAGGCGGTTCATCAGCCGTGCGTCGAGCGACGGCGTGGCGACGCCGGTGACGGTGACCGTGTAGAAGGCGTTGACGTCGGCGATGGGGATGCCGGCGTCGGCGAGGGTCTGGCGCACCGCCTGCGCTCCCACCTCCTGCGCCACCCGGATCCAGGCGTCGTTGGCCTTGCCCCAGGTGTCGAGCGTGGCGTAATCGGCGAGCGGCAACGCCAGGTGACGGCTGCCCACCATGACGTTCTTGTGCAGGCGCTCGAGTCGCTCGGGGTTGTAGTGCCGTTTGTTCCACAGCTCGCGGAAGGCGGCGATCAGCGTCTCCTGATCGTAGTGGTGCGGCGGGAAGGCGTGCCCCACCGCGGCGATGCGCGTCACGCCCCCCCTCCAGTCGGGGGCGGCGACGGCGGGCGGAAGAGGCGGGCGCCGATGGCGAGCACCAGCGGTCGGGGGCTGACGCGCGCCGCCAGGGCCATGAGCCGGTCGCGCAGCATCGGCACCACCAGCCGGCGGCCGGCGAGCATCGCCTCGTAGCCGGCGCGCGCCACCTCGCGCGGGTCGGCGGTGGGGCTGCGAGTGAACAGCAACCCCTGGTGGCCGGCCGCGGCATCGAAGAACTCGGTGGCGGTCCGCCCCGGGCAGAGGCAGGTGACGGTGACCCCGCGGCCGCGCAGCTCGACCGCGAGCGCCTCGGAGAGGTGGAGCACGAAAGCCTTGCTCGCCCCGTAGGTAGCCATCCAGGGCAGCGGCTGGAAGGCGGCGGTGGAGGCGACATTGAGGACGCGCCCATAGCCGCGCTCCGCCATGCCGGGAACGAAGGCCAGCAGCAGGTCGTGGACGGCGACGACGTCGAGCTCGACCTGCGCCTGCAGCCGGCCGCGATCCATGGCGACGAAGGGGCCAGCGTCGCCGGCGCCGGCGTTGTTGATCAGGTGGTCGACGGCGAGCCCCTTGGCGGCCAGGCCGGAGAGCAGCGCCCGTCGCTCGCGGGGGTCGGCGAGGTCGCAGGCCCAGGGATGGACCTCGAGGTTGGGCTGCGTGGCGAGCAGCTCCTCCTGCAGGGCCACCAGGCGCTCGCGGCGGCGGGCGACGATCACCAGGGCGCGGCTGTCGCGCGCCGCGAGCCGCGCCAGCTCGCGACCGATGCCGGCGCTGGCGCCGGTGACCAGGGTGACGGCTTGACGCGCCTTCATCAGCCGGGCCGCATCTTAGCAAGGGGTGGTGCGCGCCGGTCGGGCCGGCCGCCGGCAAGGGCGGGCGCTACAATCCGAGGTCGACGCGCCGCGCTTAGCACCGCCATGCGATCCGCCGCCCTACCCGACCCGGCACCGACGCCGCCGGCCGACGCGGCCGCCGCACCGCGCGTGGCGCTCACCGCCCTCGAGACCCTCTGGTTCCAGGTCGGCGGCACGCTGTGCAACCTCGCCTGCACCCACTGCTTCGTCTCCTGCTCGCCGACCAACCACACGCACGAGCTGATGACGCTCGCCGAGGTCGTCCCCTACCTCGACGAGGGCGCGGCGCTGGGGGTCAAGGAGTACTACTTCACCGGCGGCGAGCCCTTCCTCAACCCCGACATGGAGGCGATCCTGGCCCTGGTGACGGCGCGCTACGGCCCGGCCACGGTGCTCACCAACGGGCTGCTGCTCGATGCGGCGCGCTGCCAGCGGCTGCGGCGGATCGCCGACGCCGGCGAGTACTCGCTCGACCTGCGGGTGTCGCTCGACGGCCCCGATGCGGCGAGCAATGACACGCTGCGCGGCGCCGGCGCCTTCGCCCGCGCCACCGGCGGCATCCGCAACCTGGCGGCGGTGGGGCTCAACCCGGTGCTCACCGCCACCGAGGTGCTCGATGAGAACGGCACGCCGCGGGGCAAGGAGCGTTTCTACGCCCTCCTCGCCGAGCTCGGCATCGACAAGCCGCGCCTCAAGCTGCTGCCGGTGCTCAGGATCGGCGCCGAGGCGGCGCGCGCCGGCGGCTACGCGGGTTGGCAGCGGCTCACCGTTGCCGACACGCCGCCCTGGGGATGGGAGCACCTGCAGTGCAGCAGCTGCCGGATGGTCACCGGGCAGGGCGTGTGGGTCTGCCCGATCCTCGTCAACGAGCCCTCGGCGCGCCTGGGTCCCACCCTGGCCGACGCGCTGGGCAGCGCGCCCCTCGCGCATCAGGCCTGCTGGACCTGCCACGTGCACGGAGTGAGCTGCCGCACGTGAGCGAGGGGCGAGCGGCCCGCGATGCCCTCGAGGCGGCGCGGCTCGCCGCGCACCGCGGCCTCGCCACCTGGGGAGAGCGGCAGGTACCGCTCGCCGAGTTCCACGCCGCCGCGCAGGCGCACGGCGAGGAGCTCTCGCCGGCGGCGCGCCGCGCCGCCCGCGCCGCTCTCCTCGGCCGCCCCCCCGACGCCACGCCGGTGGAAGGACCCTTCTCCCGCATCGCCGTCTGCGGCGGCGTCTACAGCAACCGCCAGGCGCTCGCCGCCTTCATTGCCGACGCGGCGGCGCGCGGCGCCGAGGCGCTCTATTGCCTGGGCGACCTCGGCGGCTTCGGCCCGCACCCCGAGGCCTGCTGGCCGCTGCTCGAGCAGGCCGGCATCCGCTGCGTGCAGGGCAACTACGAGCAGTCGCTCGCCGGCGGCGCCGAGGACTGCAACTGCGGCTACACCGACCCGCGCGACAACCACTTCGCGCGTCTCTCCTACGAATACACGGCGCGGCATTGCTCGCCGGCGTTCAAGCGCTGGATGGGGGAGCTGCCGCCGCGCCGGCGAGTGCGCGTGGGTGGCAGCGAGCTGCTGCTCGTCCATGGCTCGCCGCGGCGGGTCAACGAGTTCCTCTTCGCCTCGGCGACGTCGCGGGCGCTGCTGGCGACGCTCTGCGAGCAGGAGCGCTGCGACGGCTTCCTCTGCACCCACACTGGGCTGCCCTGGCAGCGGCGGCTGCCGTCTCCCGCCGGCGGGGAGTGGCTGGTGGCCAACGTCGGCGCCCTCGGGCGGCCCGCCAACGACGGCGATCCGCGCGTGCGTTATGCGCTGGTGTCCGCCGGCGACGGCGGCGAAGCGAACGTCGAGATCGTCTCGCTCGGCTACGATCACCAGGCCTTGATCGCCGAGATGCGCGCCGAGCAACTTCCCGAGGAGTTCGTGGCCACCATCGCCAGCGGCTGGTGGACGACCTGCCTCGAAGTGCTGCCGGCGCGCGAGCGGCAGGCCTCTCGGTTCTGAGCAGCAGAGACGAAACTCGAGCCCGAGACACCAGCGCGGAATGCCGCAAGGAGCGACCGACGAATGAGCCCGGCAGCCCCCGCCCATCCGCACCTCGCCATCCTCGGCGCCGGCCCCATCGGGCTGGAGGCTGCCCTGGGCGCCGCTGACGCCGGCCTCTCCTTCACCCTCTACGAGGCGGGGGCGGAGCCAGCCAGCCACCTCGCCGACTGGGGGCACGTGCGGCTGTTCACGCCGTGGGACCTCTCGGTGTCGCCGCGGCAGCGCCGCCAGCTCGAGGCGGCCGGGAAGCCGGCGCCCACCGGCGGTGACTGTCCCACCGGCGACGAGCTGCGGCGCCGGGTGCTGCTGCCGCTCGCCGGCTCCCCGGCGGTGGCGCCGCGGCTGCGGCTGGGCGCGCGGTTGCGGGCCGTCGGACGGCAGGGCCTGCTCAAGCACGAGGAGATCGCCACCGCGGCGCGGGGCGGGCGTCCCTTCCGCCTGTTGGTCGACGAGCGTGGCGAGGAGCGCATCGAGCTCGCCGATCGCGTTCTCGACTGCACCGGGACGTGGGGTCATCCCAACACGCTCGGCGACGGCGGCATCCCGGCCCCGGGCGAGGAGCGGTTGGCGGGCCGCATCAGCCATCACATCCCGGACGTCGCGCGCGAGGGGGCGGAGTGGGCGGGACGATCGATCCTGCTCGTCGGTGCCGGTCACTCGGCGCAGACGGCGGCACGCGATCTCGCCGCCCTGGCGATCGGCGCTCCCGGCACGCGGGTGTTGTGGGCGCTGCGCGACGAGCAGCCCGGCTTCGGAGCCGTGGTCGACGATCCGCTGCCGGCGCGGGCCGCGCTTGCCGCCACCGCCGCCGAGCTGTTGGGCGGCGCGTCGCCGGCGGTGTGGGCGTATCGCGGCGTCGCCGTGGAGCGGCTGGCCGAGCGCGACGGCAAGTTGGTGGTGACCCTGCGCAAGGTCGCCGGCGAGCCGCAGGAGGTGATCGTCGACCGGGTGCTGGCGCTCACCGGTGCGGTCGGCGATCACGCGCTCTACCGCCAGCTGCAGGTGCACGAGTGCTATGCCACCAGCGGGCCGATGAAGCTGTCGGCGGCGCTCTTCGCCAGCACCGGCGGCGGTGGCGACTGCCTGGCGCAGACGACCCATGGCGTCGACAATCTGAAGAGCCCCGAGCCCGGCTTCTTCTTGCTCGGCGTCAAGTCCTACGGCCGCAACAACAGCTTCCTGCTGCGCGTCGGCTGGGGGCAGGTGGCGGAGGTGATGGCGGAGCTCGGTACCCCCGCGGCGATGGCTACCGTGCCGGCGTAGCCACCGCGGCTGCGAGGTCGCGCGGCCGCACGCGGCGCGATCGGTCGGCTAGGCCGGAGGGCGTTGGGCCACCAGCTCGATCTGCAGCTCGACCTCGTCGCGGTTGCGCACCGCACCGCCGAAGCTGTAGGGCGTGATGCCGAAGGCGCTCTGCTTGAAGCGCAGCGTGGCGTGGGCGTGGAGGACGTTGGTCCCCACCAGCTCGACGGTGGCCGGGAAGGTGAGCTCGTGCGTCTGGCCGTGGAGGGTGAGGGCGCCGGTGACGCGCAGCTGCCCCTCGCCCACGCCGTCGATCCGCTGCGAGCGGAAGGACAGCGTCGGGTAGGCGGCGACGTCCATCTGCTCGGGGCCGAGCATCGTCTTCTGGACGACGCGGCGATTGGCATCGCTGATCGAGGGCAGGCCGACCCGGCGGCGCATGGTCGGCTCGTCCATCACCAGACCGGCGGCGCTGACCTCGACCTCGACGCTCGCGGCGTCGGGGCGCGCCGGGTCGTAGCGCACCGTGCCCGAGAGCTTGCTCGCGCGAGCCACGTGATCGTGGGCGAAGACCGAGGCGGCCCCCTCCTTCCAGACCCGCAGCAGGAGCACGCTGCGCTCGGAGTCGAGCGCGTAGTCGGCGGCCCACGCGGCCGGAGGGAGGACGGCGAGCGCGAGCCCGCCGAGGAGGGATGCCAGCGCGAGGCGGCGTCGAGCGACCATGCTGCGAGGTGAGTCCCCGCCGGCCCGCCGACGGTTCACTGCAGTCGGTTCCGTCAGACGGTCGCCCGCCAACGGCCGGCCCGCCGCGGGCTCAAAGCGCTGCGGCAGCAAGGGCCGCCACGTGATCGCCGATCGGCAGGCAGGAGGTGGCGCCAGGCGACGGCGCGTTGAGCACGTGCAGCGACCGCTCGCCGGCGAGGATGAGGAAGTCGTCCACCAGCCCGCCGGCGCGGTCGACCGCCTGGGCGCGCACGCCGGCGGGCGCCGGCTCGAGGTCGGCGAGGGCCAGCGCCGGCACCAGGCGGCGCGCCTCGGCGAGGAAGCGGCGGCGGCTGGTGGCCCGCACCAGCTCGGCGAGGCCCTTGCCGCCCAGCCGCCGCGCCAGCCGCCAGAAGCCGGGGAAGAGCAACGCCTCGGCGCCGTCGCGCAGGGAAAGGTCGCGCCGCCGGTAGCCCTCGCGGCGGGTGGCGAGCACGGCGTTGGGGCCGGCCCACACCTCGCCGCCAAGGGTACGGTGCAGGTGGACGCCGAGGAAGGGCACGGCGGGATCGGGAAGCGGGTAGATGAGGTGGTTGACGAGCCCACGGGCGCCCGCACGCAGCCGATAGTACTCGCCGCGGAAGGGGATGATGCGCACCGGCGGAACGACACCGGCGAGGCGGGCGACGCGGTCGCAGAAGAGCCCCGCGCAGTTGACCAGGAAGCGGGCGGCGAGCGGCCCGGTGGAAGTGGCGAGCCGCAGCGCGCCGGCGCTGGGCTCGACACCCTGCAGCGCCGTGCCCCGCCGCACGTCGACGCCGTCCGCCGCGAGCTCGGCGGCGAGGGCGCGCGCCACCGCCGGGAAGTCGATCAGCCCGGTGGCGGGGACGAGCAGCGCCGCCTCGCCACGGGCGTGAGGCTCGCGGGCGCGTAGCGCCCGGCCGTCGAGCCAGTGCGCCTCCACCCCGTTCTCGGCGGCGCGACTCTGCAGCGCCGCGAGGCGCGGCAGCTCGGCGGGGGTGACCGCCACCACCACCTTGCCGCACACCTCGTGCGCGATGCCACGCTCGGCGGCAAAGGCGATCAGACGCTCCCGCCCCTCGCGGGTGAAGCGCGCCTTCAGGCTGTCGGGACGATAGTAGAGCCCGGAGTGGAGGATGCCGCTGTTGCGCCCGCTCTGGTGGCGCGCCACCTCCGGCTCCTTGTCGAGCAGCAGCAGCGGCGCGCCCGGGAGGGCACGTCGCAGGGCCCGGGCGGTGGCGAGGCCGACGAGGCCGCCGCCGACGACGACGATGGGATCCGCGCCGCCGGGGTCCCCGCTCATGGAAATGCTGCGCTCCATCGGTGGCGGCCGAGCGTAGCGCAGGCGCCACGCCCGGCGCCTGCTATCGTTGGCGCCGATGGCCTTCCGCGGCGAGCCCGGTCCCTCGCACGAGCCTGCAGCCGGCGCCGGCGTCGGCGTGCTGATCGCCAACCTCGGCACCCCCGACGCGCCCACGGCGCCGGCCCTGCGCCGCTACCTGCGCGAGTTCCTCTCCGATCCGCGGGTGATCGAGCAACCGCGCTGGAAGTGGTTGCCCATCCTCTACCTCTTCGTGCTCACGCGGCGGCCGAAGATGTCGGCGGCGCTATACCGCAAGGTGTGGACGCCCGCCGGATCGCCCCTGCTGGTGGGCACCGAGAAGCTGGCGGTGGCGGTGGGCGAGGCCCTGCGGCACCGGGTCGCCGAGCCACTGCAGGTGGCGGTGGGCATGCGTTACGGCAACCCGTCGCTCGGCAGCACCATGCGGCGGCTCGCCGACGCCGGCTGCCACCGCATCCTGCTCTTCCCGCTCTACCCCCAGTATTCGGGCACCACCACCGCCGCCACCTTCGACGCCGCCTTCGCCGAGCTGCAAGGCTGGCGGCGGATACCCGAGCTGCGCACGGTGGCCAGCTACCACGACGATCCGGCCGTTATCGCCGCGCTGGCGGCGACCGTGCGCGAGAGCTGGGCGGCGCGCGGGCGCTCCCGCAAGCAGCTGTTCACCTTCCACGGTATCCCGCGGCGCTACGTCGACGCCGGCGACCCCTACTACCGCCACTGCCTAGATATGGCGCGGCTGCTCGCCGCGGCCCTCGGCCTCGGCGCCGACGACTGGCTCACCACCTTCCAGTCGCTGTTCGGCAAGGAGGAGTGGCTGCGGCCCTACACCGACGAGACCATGAAGCGCCTCGGGGCCGAGCGGCTGGAGAGCGTCGACGTGCTCTGTCCCGGCTTCGCCGTCGACTGCCTGGAGACGCTGGAGGAGATCGACGGCCTCAACCGCGAGCTCTTCACTCACGCCGGCGGCGGCGAATATCGCTACGTCCCTTGCCTCAACGACCGCCCCGACCACGTCGAGGCGCTCGCCGGCATCGCTCTGCGCCAGCTCGGCGGCTGGGTGACGCCACGCGATCAGCCGATGCCGAGCCGCGCCAGCACGCCGGCGACGATGGCGTCGCAGCGGTCGCCGTCGAAGCCGTAGAGCCGCGACGCCTCCGCGCCCAGCCGGCGCTCGAGGTCGCCGCGCAGCGCCGCCCGTGCGCGGTGCAACCGCACCTTGACGTTTTGCGGGGAGATGGCGAGCACCTCGGCGGTCTCCTGGGTCGACAGCTCCTCGATCGCGCGCAGCACGAAGACCAGGCGCAGCGGCGCCGGCAGGCGCTCGACGGCGGCGCGCAGGAGGTCGGCGAGCTCGCGGTGCTCGCTGGCGCTCTCGGGGCTCACCGGCGTGGGGGTAAAGGCGGCCTCGCCCGCCGCCTCGTCGACGGTGGCCACCGGCACCAGCCGGCGGCGGGCGCGCGTCCGCGCGTAGGCCTGGTAGATGGCGATCTTCGACACCCAGGTGGAGAACCGGGCGCGGCCGGCGAACTGGTCGAGGTGCTGGTAGGCACGCACCCACGCCTCCTGCAGCACGTCGGCTGCCTCGTCGTCGTCGCCCAGCAGCGGTCGCACCAGGCGGTAGAGGCGCTGGTTGTAGCGGCGCATGAGGACTTCGAACAGCGGCGCATCGCCGTCCCGCACCCGCGCCACCACCTCGTCGTCGGCGAGGCCAGGCGTGGCCGCCACCGCGGCGGCCGCCGTGGCGGGGTGCGGGGTCGCGCTCATGCCGTCACCGCCCGCAGCCGCGCGCCGCTCGGCGCCGGGGCCTCGGCGGCGAGCTCGGCGAGCCGCGCCAGCGTGTAGGCGCCCACCGCCATCGCCAGGTCGCGGACGGCGATGTCGTAGAAGCCGGCGAGCACCAGGTCGAAGGCGATGAGCACCAGCCAGCCCATGGCCAGGAAGGCGCCGAGCCGCGGCCAGCGGGTGAGCACCAGCACGCCCACCGCCATCTCGACGACGCCGACTATGGCGAAGAAGGTAGCGGTTGAGAACGGCAGCAGCCCGGCGAGCGCCGGCGCCAGGTAATGGGGCCAGTCGGCGAGGAAGCCGAAGAACTTGTCGAGCCCGGCGAGCAGCGGCACCAGGCCGTAGGTAAGGCGCAGGGGAAGATACAGCGAGCGCAGGGTGGGGCCGTCGAGTGTCTGGTTCAAGATCATACCTCCTCGCCCCTACAGAGTGGCCAGGGGGCGGGAGGTTACGGCCGGCGACCTAGAAACGTGCCGGTGACGCGGGCAGGGCCGCCGCCGTCCAGCCCAGCCACGCCGGCAGCGCGCCGACGTCGGGCAGGCAGGCGAGCTGGCGACACCCGCGCAGCTCTTCGGCTGAGTGGGCGCCGCAGAGCACCCCCACCGCGTCGACGCCCGCGTTGGCCGCCATCTCGAGGTCCCAGCGGGTGTCGCCGACCATCAGCGTCTCGGCCGGGCGGGCGCCGAGCTCGTCCATCAGCTCGTGCAGCATCGCCGGGCTGGGCTTGGGTGGGCACTCGTCGAGAGTGCGCGAGCCGTGGAAGCGGCTGCCGAGCCCGGTGCGCTCGAGGTCGCGCACCAGGCCGCGGCGGCTCTTGGCGGTGGCGACGGCGAGCAACGCGCCCTGCGCCTCGAGCTGAGCGAGCGTCGCCGCCGTGGCGGGGAACGCATCGTGGCGCGCGTGCCAGGTCTCCACCCAGTGGTGGCGATAGCGGTCGAGGACGAGGTCGCGGGTGGCCGCCGACAGCGCCGGGAAGAAGCGCTCGAAGCTGTCGATGAGGCCGAGCCCGATGGCGCCACGCAGGGTGTCG
>DASYUP010000133.1:0-2608 GCA_036001185.1 Thermoanaerobaculia bacterium | reverse complement strand
CGGTGATGGCGATCGGCCCCTCCAGGGAGCCGATGATGGCGGCAACGGTGATCGCCCCCGGCGGCCGCGAGAGGCCGTAGCCGCCCTTCACCCCGCGGTGCGACACCAGCAGGCCGTCGCGCGCCAGCAGCTTGAGGATCTTCGACACCGTCGGCAGCGGCAGCTGGGCCTCTGCTGCCAGCTCGGGGGCATTGAACTGCCGCTCAGGCTCCGTCGCCATGAGCGACAGCAATACGATGCCGTAGTCGGTCTGTTTGGTGATCCTCAGCACGGTGACGTCCTTGCCGGCCCCGGCGGGGCTGCAGCGATACCGCCCGGAGGAAGTCCCCGGTCGGCAAGAAACAGAACAATTTAAGTCCTGTTTCTATGCCGATGATAGCGAGGAATGGCCTGCTGTCAAGGGCTCAGCGCCTGCGCTTGCCGGCAGTCGCCGCCTCGCGCTTGGGCGGCGCCCGCGGGGGCGGCTCCCGCTCCTCCTCCCGCTCCTCACCCTCCTCCTCCCCCGGCGGCTCCGAGGAGAGCAGCACCGCCACCCAGCGCAGCTCGCGACTGTTCTCGAAGACGATGCGGGCGATCACCGTCAGCGGCACTGACAGCAGCATGCCGATCGGTCCCCAGGCCCAGCCCCAGAAGATCAGGGAGACGAAGACCACCAGCGGCGACAGCCCCAGCCGCCGTCCGAACAGCTGCGGCTCGAGCAGATTGCCGAGCCCGAGATGGAGGGCCAGGTAGAGCAACGCCACCAGCAGGGTGGGCGCCACTCCGAGGGTGATGAGCGACACCACCAGGGCGGGAACGGCGGCGATGATGGGGCCGATGTTGGGAACGTAGTTGAAGAAGAAGGCGAGCAGCCCCCACAGCAGCGCGAAGTCGAGCCCGATCGCCCACACGCCGAGGCCGGTGAGCACGCCCATGAAGGCGGAGACGAGCGACTTCATCATCAGGTAGCGCTGCACCTCGAGGCGGATGAGGGCGTAGCGCCAGCGCGGCTGCACGCGGTTGCCGAGCGCCGCCTGCAGCTTGGCCGGGAAGATCGCCACCTCGAGGAGGATGAAGACCATCAGGGTGACCACCAACAGCAGGTCGGTGGCCAGCGAGACCGCCCCGCGCAAGGTGCCGCCGATGAGGTCGACCACCGAGGCGGCGTCGAACAGCCCCTCCTCCACCCAGCGTGCCGCCGGCAGCCCGCGCGACTCCCCCCAGGCCACGGCGTCGTCGATCATCACCGACAGCTGGTCGCGGTATTTGGGCGCCGCGGTGACGAAGCTCGAGAACGAGGCCGACAGCAGCACGCCGACGATCGCCAGCATGGCCAGGTTGGCGAGCACCGCCAGGGTGACCGCCAGCCAGCGCGGCACCCGGTGCTCCTCGAGCCAGGTGAGCAACGGCAGGCTGAGGAGGGCGAGAAAGAAGGCCGCCGCGAAGGGGACTAGCAGCCCCGCCCCGAGCTTGAGGGCGGCGATGACCACCGCCAGGCTGGCGACCGTGAGGAGGCGCTGCGAGGCGCGGCCAGGCGCTGGCGGTTGCATGGCGGAGGCTGAGAAAGAGCTTACCGCGGCGCTATCCGGCCGCGGTCAGGGGCGCCGCCGACGGCGCCTCCTCGAGCGCCGCCCGCCGTCCTTCCTCGACGTCGACGCGCAGCAGCAAGGCGCCGCCGACGAGGAAGAAGGCGACGATGCCGAGGATGCCGTTGCGCGACGAGCCGGTGGCGACCACCACGGCAGCGAAAAGCGCCGGCCCGAGGATGCCGGCGAACTTCTCGAAGATGGAGAAGAAGCCGAAGAACTCCGAAGAGCGCGCCGCCGGCACGAAGCTGGCGAACAGCGAGCGCGACAGCGCCTGCGTCCCCCCTTGCACCACCGCCACCAGAACGCCGAGCACCACGAAGTCGACGGCAGTCTTGACGAAGTAGCCGTAGACCGAGATGCCGACGTAGATGGCGAGGCCGAGAAGGATCGCCCGCTTGGCGCCGATCCGTGCGGCGAGGGCGCCGAAGAGGAGGGAGAAGGGGATGCCGACGAACTGGATCATCAGCACGGTGCCGATGAGCAGCGGCGCCTTGAGCCCCAGCTCGGCGCCGTAGATGGCGGCCATGCGCACGATGGTGCCGATGCCGTCGCTGTAGACCGCCACCGCCAACAGCAGCAAGAAGGCCTGGCGGTAGCGACGCAGGTCGCGCAGCGTGCCGGCGAGCCGGCGCGCCGCCGCCAGCGGCAGCGACAGCAGCCGCACCGGCGGCCCGCTCGCCGGCGGCTCGGGCACCCAGCGGAACAGTGGCAGCGAGAAGAGGCCCCACCAGAGCGCCGTGCCGAGGAAGGAGGCACGCATCGCTGCGAAGGTATCGGGCAGCCCCCAGGCCTGCGGGTGGGCGATCGGCAGCAGCGCCAGCAACAGCGCCAGCCCGCCACCGAGGTAGCCGAGCGCGTAGCCCGCTGCCGAGACCCGGTCCAGCTGCCCCGGGGGAGCGATGTGAGGCAGCAGCGAGTCGTAGAAGACCAGGCTGCCGACGATGCCGACGTTGCTGAGAACGAAGAGCGCGGCGGCGAGCTGCCATTGCCCGCGGCCCACCAGCGCCATCGCACCGGTGGGGACGACGCCGAGGGCGAGG
>DASYUP010000132.1:0-1886 GCA_036001185.1 Thermoanaerobaculia bacterium | reverse complement strand
GCCGATAGGCGGCGACGTTGGCGGCCTCGCGTGCCACCACCGCGTCGACGGCGCCGGCGAGCGCCGCCTCGTCGCTCACCTGCGCCAGACCGCGCTCGGCGACCAGCGCCCGCGGGCTGCCGCCCCGCCGCACGAGCTCGGCGAGCAACGCCTTGGCGGCGGTGGCGGAGAGCGTCCCTTCTTCGACCAGCCCCAGCAGCTCGGCGAGCGCGGCGCCGCCGACCTGCAGCGCGGCGGCGTCGATCCCCGCCGCCTCGAGCTCCCGCTGCAGCTCGCTTGCCACCCAGTTGGCGAGCGTGCGCGGGGCGACCGGCGGCCGCAGCGTGGCGCCGGCGGCGACGCCGTCCTCGAAGAGACGGCGCAGCAGCGGCTGCGCCACCAGCACCCGCGCCGCGTCGACGGTGAGGTCGTGGGCGTCGCGCAGCGCCGTCACCGCCGCCGGCTCGGCCACCGGTTGCGCGGTGCGCGCCGTGGTGGCCGCCGCCGCCGTCCGGCGCGGGCTCGCGGGTGCCGCTGGCGCCACCCGCGGCGGCGCCGGCTGCAGGCGCTGCGCCTGCCGCGCCCAGGTGTCCTTGAGGGTGACGATGCGGTTGAAGGCGCGCTTGCCCTCGGCCGCCGCCTCCGGCTCGAAGTAGAAGTACCCCTGCCGCTCGAACTGGAACCGGCTGCCCGGCTGTGCTTCGGCGAGCGTTGGCTCCGCCTTGCAACCGGTGAGCACCTGCAGAGACCCTGGGTTCAGCTTGCGGCGAAACTCCCCGTCGGCGTCGGGCTGCTCGTCGCCGAAGAGGCGATCGTACAGCCGCACCTCGACGTCCAACGCATGCGCCGCGGAAACCCAGTGAAGAGTGCCGAGGAACTCTCGGCTGCCGGGGCGCGCGCCTCCCCGTGTCTCGGGGTCGTAGGTGCACCGCACCTCCACCACCTCGCCCCGGTCGTCCTTGACGACCTCGGTGCAGCGCACCAGGTAGGCGTAGCGCAGGCGCACCTCGGCCCCGGGGGCCAGACGGTGCCAGCCCGGCAGCGGCTGTTCGGCGAAGTCATCGCGTTCGATCCACAGCTCGCCGGTGAACGGCAGCGGCCGCGACCCCTGCTTCGGCACGTCGTGGGGCCAGAAGGGCGCCTCGAAGGTCTCCACCGTGTCGGCCGGCCAGTTCTCGATGACCAGCTTCAGCCGTCGCAGCACGCAGAGCACGCGCGGCGCCTCGGTGTTGAGGTCCTCGCGCACCGTGTGCTCGAGCAGCGCCACGTCGACCGTGCTGTTGGCCTTGGTGACGCCGATGCGGTCGCAGAAGGCGCGGATCGCCGACGGTGGATAGCCGCGGCGGCGCAGCCCGGCGAGCGTCGGCATGCGCGGGTCGTCCCACCCCGCCACCAACCCCGCCTCCACCAGCTCGAGCAACTTGCGCTTGCTCATCACCGTGTAGTTGAGGTTGAGGCGCGCGAACTCGTACTGGCGGGGGCGCGGCTCGGGCCACTCCACCGCCGCCAGCAGCCAGTCGTAGAGCTCGCGGTTGTTCTCGAACTCGAGGGTGCACAGCGAGTGGGTGATCCCCTCGAAGGCGTCCGAGAGCGGGTGGATGAAGTCGTACATCGGATAGATGCACCAGCTGGTGCCGCGGCGGTAGTGCTCGGCGTGGCGGATGCGGTAGAGCAGCGGGTCCCGCATCTTCATGTTGGCGGCCGTCATGTCGATCTTGGCGCGCAGCACGGCGGCGCCGTCGGCGAGCTCGCCGGCGCGCATGCGGCGCAGCAGGTCGAGGTTCTCTTCCGCCGTGCGGCTGCGGAACGGGCTCTCGCGCCCCGGCTCGTTCCAGGGACCGCGAAACTCGCGGATCTCCTCGACCGAGAGATCGTCGACATAGGCCTTGCCGGCCTCGACGAGCTGC
>DASYUP010000131.1:0-5779 GCA_036001185.1 Thermoanaerobaculia bacterium | reverse complement strand
GTCGCCGCGCTGCCGGACGCCTGCTTCGGCTGGCGTCCCGCCCCTGGCGCTTTCTCCTGCGGCGAGCTGGTGGTGCACCTGATCCAGGCCGAGCGCTTCTGGCGCCGGCTGTTCGTCGAGGCGGCGGCCGGCCGCCCGTTCGACCCCTTCAGCCTCCAGGGCAGCGGCGAGGAGCGCCTGGTCGCCTTTCGCTCCGGCAACCTCGAGTCGGCGGCTCGGCCCGGGCTCGCCACCTTCGGTGCCTGCCTCGCCTGGTGGGACGAGATCGAGGCGGAGACCCTGGCGGCCTTCGCCGCCTTCAGCGACGAGCAGCTCGAGAGCGTCGTCGTCGACCACCCCATCACCGGGATGCACCGTCCGTTGATCGAGATGCTGCACTTCATGATCAGTCACGAGGTGCACCATCGCGGCCAGCTGTCGGCTTACGCCAAGATGCTCGGCGTGCCGCAACCGCCGCTCTACGCCGAGTGAATCGTGAGCCCCCGCGAAGCGAGTCGCCCGGTGGTGCTCGGGGTCGCCGGCGGCACCGGCTCGGGCAAGACCTCGGTGGCGCAAGCCATCCTCCAGGCGGTGGGGCGCGAGCGCATCGCCTTCCTCTCCCAGGACAGCTACTACCGCGACATCGCCTGGGAGGGCCCGGAGCAGCTCGCCGCCCACAACTTCGACCACCCGGCGGCGATCGACACGCCGCTGCTCGTCACGCACCTGCGCACCCTGCGTCGCGGCGAGGTGGTGGAGGTGCCGGTCTACGACTTCGTGCGGCACCGCCGCAGCGGCGAGACGGCACGGGTGGAGTCGCGCCCGGTGGTGCTGGTGGAAGGGATTCTGCTCTTCGTCGAGCCGGCGGTGCGCGGGCTGCTCGACTTCAAGATCTACGTCGACACCGACCCCGACGTGCGGCTGGTGCGGCGGCTGCGCCGCGACATCGCCGAGCGGGGCCGCACGATGGAGGACGTGCTGCGGCAATACCTCGACACCGTGCGGCCGATGCACCTCGAGTTCGTCGAGCCGTCGAAGCGCTGGGCCGACGTCATCGTCCCCGAGGGTGGCGAGAACCGAGTGGCGCTGGAGATGGTGGCGGCGCGCGTCGAGCAGCTCCTGGGGTGAGGCGGGTGACTCCCTGCTAGGATCGCCGCGCGACCTTGCTGCCCCCCGAGCTCTCCCTCGACAGCACGGCGGCCGACGCCCTCGACGCCGAGCTCGTGCGGCGGATGACCGCCGGCGAGAGCGATGCCTTGGGCGCGCTCTTCGAACGGCACGGCGGCAAGGTGCTCGGCCTGCTGCTGCGCATGCTGGGAGCGAGCGGCGAGGCCGAGGAGGTGCTGCAGGAGGTCTTCCTCCACGCCTGGACGCGCGCCGCCACCTTCCGCGCCGACAAGGGGTCGGCGCGCAGCTGGCTCATCGTCATGGCGCGCTCGCGGGCGCTCGACCGCCTGCGCTCGACGAAGGCGGCGCGGCGGCGCGACGAGCGCGCCGGCGCCGAGCAACCGGTGGTGGCGGCGGCGGAGGCCGGCGCCGACCTCGAGAGGCAGGAGCTGGCCCTGCGGATGCGCCGGCTGATGGGCGAGCTGCCGGTGGAACAGCGCGAGTGCATCGAGCTGGCGTTCTTCGAGGGGCTCACCCACTCGGAGGTTGCGGCCCGGCTGGGGGCCCCGCTGGGCACCGTCAAATCGCGGATCCTGATGGGGATGAGGAAACTGAAGCAGGGGTTGGGTACGTACCGGTAGCGAGATGGCAGACGCCTGCCCGTTCGAAGCGCTGATCGCCGCCCACGCGCTGGGAGCGTTGGACGACGAGGAGCGCACCGCCCTGGAGCGCCACCTGGCGGCCGGGTGCGACGTGTGCGCGCCCGAGCTGGCGGCGATGGGGCGGGTCGCCGAGGCGATCGCCATGACCGCCTCCCCGGTGCGCCCGCGCGAGGAGCTGCGCAGCGAGCTGGTCACGCGCGCCGCCGCGGTGCGTCCGTTCCGCCCGCGCCAGGCCGCGGCGCCGCCGGTCGCTGGCGCCCGCCGGGCCGGCCGGGGGCTGGCCCTGGCCGCCTCCATCGCCGTGCTGCTGGCGGTGGGCGCCCTCGCCTGGGGGGTGGTGCTGCAGGGTCGCCTCGAGCACGCCAGGCAGGAGCGCCAGGCGCTCGCTACCGACCTGGCCGCGGCGCGCGCGCAGCTCGCCCGCGGCGAGGTCGAGCGGGTGGCGCTGCTGCGTCATCTGGCGGTGCTCGGGGCGAGCCGGCTCCAGCAGGTCCAGCTCGCCGCGCTGCCACCGGCGCCGGCCGCCCGCGGCCGGATGTTCCTCGACCCCGGCAGCGGTCAGGCCGTCTTCTCCGCCGCCGGGCTCCCGCCCTTGCCGGCCGACCGCACCTACCAGCTCTGGTTCATCACCGGTGGCCGGCCGGTGTCGGCAGGCACCTTCGACGTCGGCGGCGAGGGCAGCGGCCGGCTGCTGGTCGACGGCGTGCGCCCGGCGGCGCCCATCGACGCCTGGGCGGTGACCGTGGAGCCGGCGGGCGGAGTGCCGCAGCCCACCGGCTCGATGGTCCTCAAGAGCTGACCGCCTGCGCTATGCTCCGCGACCCGGAGGGCTCCCCGGCCCGGTGGAGGCACGCGATGCGACGACAGCTCAGCCTCACGCGCGCACTGGCCGGCCTGGTCCTGGTCGGGTTGGTGGCGGCCGGTCTGCTGGCCTGCCGTGGCGCCAGTGAGCCGGTGGCCCGGCTGTCCCTGCGCGAGCGGCAGCTGGGGTTCCCGCACGGCCGCTTCCTGCCGCTCGAGCTGCGCTGGGAACCCAGCCGCGCGCTGCCCGCGGGGACGACGGCGCCGGTGGCCTTCATGCACCTCATCGACGCCCAGGGCAACGTCGTGCGCACCTTCGACCATGCCCTGCCCGGCAAGTGGACGCCGGGCCAGACGCTCGTCGACGTGGTGCCCATGTACCACTCGGCCATCGGACCGGCGCTGCCCGCCGGCGACTACCGGCTGACGATCGGCCTCTACGACGGCAAGTCGCAGCGCTTCGCCCTGCAGGTCGAAGGGGAACCCATCCATCGCGAGGAGTACGCGGTGGCGCAGGTGCGCGTGCCCGAAGTGTCGGCCCAGGAGCCGGCCTTCGCTTTCTCGCCGGAGTGGCAGGCGGTCGAGGCCGGCGGCGACCGCCAGACGGTGGCGCGGCGGTGGCTCTCGGGCGACGGCGCCCTCGACGTGCGGGGCCTGCCGACCCCGGCGACGGTGCACATGCTGCTGCGCATCCCCACCGTCGAGCCGCCCCTGCGGCTGGTGCTCGAGCCGGGCGCCACGCAGCCCATCGCGCGCGTGACCGCCGACTGCGGAGGCTTCACCGCCGAGGTGGCGGGAGAGGGCTTCCACGAGCTGGCGGTGCCGATCAAGGGCGGCGAGGGCTGCCACATCGCCTTCGACACCAACTACCAGGTGGTGGAGATGGGCACCGGACGCCGGCTGTCGCTCGATCTCGAGCAGCTGGGCTGGGAGCCGGGCGCCGGCGCGATGGCCACTCCCGGCGGCGTCTCCCCGTGAGGCGATGCGCACCCGCCAGGGTGCTCGACGGACCCCCCTACTTGCCGGCGGTGGCGACGCCGTTCACCGGCAGTCCCGGCACCGGGCCGAGCGGCGTCCACACCTCGACGCCGTCCTCCATGCCGATGCGGAACCACTGCGCCTCGACGAGCGACACCTCGACCTTGTATTTGCCGTCGGCCGGCGCCGGTCGGCCGGTCTCGCTGCTCCAGAAGTTGTAGAGCCGCAGCTGGGTGCGCCTGCCGGGGTCGACCCGCTGCATGAAGAGCTGGCGGCGGTAGACCGGCAGCTCCTGGCCGTTGACCTTCACCGTGAAGGCGAGCTGGGAGATGACGCGGTCGCCGTGGTTGTCGAGCTCGACGCGCAGCTGGCAGAGGGTGTCGGCGGCTGGGGCGGCCGGTGTCACCGTCACCGCGGTGATGGCGATCGGTGCCGCGGCGGGGCGCTCGGCAGCGCCGCCCGGCAGCGTGAAGAGGGCTAGAGCCAGGCCGGCGAGAGCGAGCAGCCGGTAGCGGTGGCGGCGGGGCGGAGGGGCGGTGACGGCGGGGTGGATCACCGGATCATCCTACCGGAGGGGTACCGGAGGGGGACACGATCCGAATTTGGGGGACCAAATTCGGTCGTGTCCCCCGCGGCGGGTGGGGGACACGATACGAATTTGGGTGGTCCGCCGCGCGGTCGCTGCTGCTAGCGTTCGCGTCATGAAGGACCGCGCCGATGCCATCCTCCGCCCCGAGCAGGCCCGCTATCTCGATCGGCTTCTCCCCCCGCGCGACCCGCTGCTCGCCGAGATGGAGGCGTGGGGGGCGGCGCGCGATGTGCCGATCTCGGATCCCGAGGTGGGGCGTCTGCTCGGCATCCTGGCGCGGTCGTGCCGGGCTCGCCGCATCGTCGAGGTGGGGACCGCCATCGGTTACGGCACGCTCTGCCTCGCCCGCGGCGCCCCCGAGGCGCGGGTGGTCACCCTCGACAACGATGCCGAGCGGCGGGAGATGGCGCGGGGTTTCCTCGCCCGCGGCGGCGTGCTGGAGCGGGTGGAGCTGCTCGCCGGCGAGGCGCTGGCGGTGCTGCCCGGGCTCGAGGGACCGTTCGACCTCGCCTACCTCGACGCCGTCAAGCGGGAGTACCGCCGCTACCTCGACCTGCTGCTACCCAAGCTCGCCGTCGGCGGCCTGGTGGTGGCCGACAACCTGCTGTGGAAGGGGCGGGTCGCCGAGCCGCCGGCGGAGGGAGACCCCGACGCCGACGCCCTGCGCGCCTTCAACGGCTACCTGATGATGCACCCGCAGCTCGAGGCGGTGGTGCTGCCGTTCGGCGACGGGCTCGGGGTAGCGGTGAAGACGCGGCCCACCATCATGGAGATGGGCGGCCCGTTCTGACGGCCGCGCACGCGGCCGTCATCGCGCGGAGCGCAGCGACGAAGCGATCTCGACGCGGAGATTTCGGCGGGCCTTGAATGCCGCGCATGCGGCCCGTCATCGCGCGGAGCGCAGCGACGAAGCGATGTCGACGCGGAGATTTCGGCGGGCCTTGAATGCCGCGCATGCGGCCCGTCATCGCGAGGAGCGTAGCGACGAAGCGATCTCGACGCGGAGACGGTCGGCGTCGTCGCGATGAGCGGAGCAACGAGGCGATCTCTACGTCGAGATCGCCACGGCGCGCTACGCGGGCCTCGCGATGACGGGTTGGCCCAGGGCGCGCCGGTAGCGGATCAGTACTTCACGGAGCAGCCGTAGGGTCGCGTGCTGGCCGGATCGGCGGGCTTGCCGCCGGCGTGGGCCTTGAGGGCCGCGTCGACGTAGTTGGTGCGCTTGCCGGCGTGACCGTAGGGGTCGTCGTCGATGGCGCCGCGGTAGACGAGCTTGCCTTCCTCGTCGATGACGAACATGTCGGGGGTGGTGCTGGCGCCGTAGGCGTGACCCACCTTGCCGTCGCTGTCGTAGAGCACCGGGTAGCTGATGCCGTGCTGCTTGTCGTAGGCGGCGTGCTGCTCGGGGGTGAGGAACTCGCCGTGACCGCGTCTGGTGCTGTTGACCGCCAGCCAGACGACGTCGGAGTGGGCGGCGGCGAGGCGGCTCATCGTCCCTTCCTCGGCATGGCGGCGCGAGAACGGGCAGTTGGGGTTGATCCACTCGAGCACCACCACGCGGCCGCGGTAGTCACCGAGGTGGTGCACCTTCCCCTGCAGGTCGGTGAGCGAGAAGTCGGGGGCGGCGCCGCCGACGGTGGCGGCGGCACGGCTGCAGGCGGGG
>DASYUP010000130.1:0-1630 GCA_036001185.1 Thermoanaerobaculia bacterium | reverse complement strand
CAACCTGCCGATGGTGCTGCGCCTCGCCTGCCTCGCCGGCCGCCCGCAGCCGGTTTCCGAGCTGGCGCGCTGGATCCAGGCCAAGGGGCGGCAGGGGATCCGCGTCGGCCTGGCGCTGGAGGCGCCAGTGGGGGGGGAGCGGCCGTGATCGAGCACGAGGTGGAGATCGTCAACCGCCTGGGGCTGCACGCCCGGGCCGCCGCCAAGCTGGTGCATCTGGCCGGCCGCTTCCGCTGCGAGGTCAAGCTGATCAAGGACGGCGAGACGGTCGACGGCAAGAGCATCCTCGGCCTGCTGATGCTGGCGGCGGCACAGGGCGAGCGCATGCGGCTGCGCTGCAACGGCGCCGACGAGGGGGAGGCGATGGCGGCGCTGGAGGACCTCATCGCGCGCCGCTTCGAGGAAGAGTCGTGAGCGACGCCAGCGAGCCGTCTGGGCCGCCCGCCGGGCCCGACCGCAGCGGCCCGCTGGTGATGCAGGAGCTGCGCGGCCTCGGCGTCTCGGAAGGGGTCGCCATCGGCCGCGCCGTCTGCCTGGAGACGCGCGAGCAGGACGTCTACCGCTTCCCGCTCCCCGAGGGCCAGGTCGAGGAAGAGCTGGCCCGCTTCCGCCGTGCCACCGAACGGGCGCTGGTGGAAGTGGACGAGCTGCGCTGCCGCGTCGGCTCCGACCTCGGCGCCGAGCTCGCCGGCATCTTCGAGGTGCACGGCCTGCTGCTGCGCGATCGCTTCTTCCTCGACCGCATCGAGGGCCGCATCCGCGAGGAGCACGTCAATGCCGAGTGGGCGGTGTGGGAGACCGCCGCCGAGCTGCGCGGCCGCTTCGCCAGCCTGCAGCAGAGCGCCAGCCGCGACCACACCGACGACATGCGCGACATCGCGCGCCACCTCATCCGTGCCCTGCAGGGTGTGTCGCACCACGAGCTGTCGGAGATCGGCGGCGACGTCGTGCTCATCGCCGATGACCTGACGCCGTCCGATGCCGTCCGCTTCGGGCGTCAGGGGGTGGTGGGCTTCGCCATCGAATCGGGAGGCCGGACCTCACACACCACCATCATCGCCCACTCGTTGAACATCCCCCTGGTCACCGGCCTGCCGGGCATCACCCAGCTCGCCGCCCACGAGGACCCGGTGATTCTCGACGGCACCACCGGAGTGGTGGTGCTGCATCCGACGGCCGAGGTCCTCGACGAATACGAGCGGCGGCAGCGCGACTACGACCAGCGGACGCTGCTGCTGCTCGCCACCCGCGAGCTCAAGGCCGCCACTCGCGATGGCGTGCCGGTGCAGCTGATGGCCAACATCGACCTGGTGGAAGAGGTCGACGAGGCGCGGCGCTACGGTGCGCAGGGGATCGGGCTCTATCGCAGCGAGTTCCTCTACATCGAACGCTCGCCGGACCTGCCCAGCGAGGACGACCACTACGCGCTGTATCGGCGCCTGGTGGAGGAGATGGCGCCGCACCCGGTGGTCATCCGTACCTACGACCTCGGTGGCCGCAAGCTCGCCCGCGAGGTCATGGACACCCGTGAGGAGAACCCGGTGCTCGGTCTGCGCGGTCTGCGCCTCACCCTGGCTCGCCCGCAGATCTTCCGCATCCAGCTGCGCGGGCTCTTCCGCGCCGGCTGCCA
>DASYUP010000129.1:0-4835 GCA_036001185.1 Thermoanaerobaculia bacterium | reverse complement strand
GCACCCACCAGTACCCCTTCTACCCGGGCACCGGGGCGGCCGGCGAGCGCGGCCGGGGCGAAGGGGTGGGGACCACCCTCAACGTGCCGTTGCCGGCCGGCTGCGGGGACGACGAATACGCGACGGCGATCGAGGGGCTGGTCCTGCCGGCGCTGCGTGCCTTTGCCCCTGACGCGCTGGTGGTCTCGGCGGGCTTCGATGCCTGGCAGGGGGACCCGCTGGGGGGCATGCGGGTGAGCGCGGAGGCCTATTCCCGGTGGGGTCGCTGGCTCGGTGAGCTAGGCCGCTCCGTATGCGGTGGCCGCATGCTGGGCGTGCTCGAAGGGGGGTATGACGTGGAGGCGCTTCCCCGCCTCGTCGAGGCCTTCCTGCGCGGCGTCGACGCCGCCGCCTGAGGGGGTCTGTGGCCTACCCGATTGACTCGGTTGTAATGGTGTCGCTACAATCGGCGTCAAAACCTCAGGTAGAGCTTGAAGCCTGTAGGTCCTAGCGAGACTCGTAGTAGACCTCGTAGCAGACCAAGGGCGGCGATACTTGAGAGCTTGAGCCCGCCCGTCGGCTACCACCGCCGCCGTACCAGGCGGCTGGGGCCAGGCGGCGGCGGAGCTGGAGGAGATGCGATGCGTGGCAGATTCGTCCTGGTGGCTCTGGCGCTGCTGGTCGGGGGGGCGCTGCCGGCCGTGGCTGCCGCACCCTTCGGTTTCTTCGACGGCAAGGTGCCGTTCGGCAACGGCGCCCACGGGCTGATGCCGTTCACCGGCTGGGCCCTCGACGACAACGGCGTCGCTTCGGTGGACGTCCTGGTCGACGACGTGGTGGTGCTGCGGGCGCTGTACGGCCTGCGGCGACCGCAGGTGACCCGCCGCTTCCCCGGCTTTCCCGACACCGCCCGGCCGGGTTACGTCGGCTACCTCGACACCACCCGCTTCCTCAACGGCACCCACCAGGTGAGGGTCCTGATCACCAGCAAGACCGGCGAGGAGACCATCCTCGGGCCGCGCACCATTCACTTCCTCAACGCGGCGCAGATGCTCGCCCCCTTCGGGCTCATCGAGTTCCCGCATGCCGACGCGGTGCTGCGCGGACGCTGCTCGGCCGATCCGACGCGGCGCTTCAGCGTCATCACCGGCCAGGCGCTCGACGCCGGCTCGGGCGAGAACGCCCATGACGTCGGCGTCGGCTACGTCGAGCTGATGGTCGACGGCTCGATCATCTTCAACTCCAAGACCAGCTGCCTGGCGCCGAGCAATCCTGGCGCCGCGGGTCCCTTCTACACCAACTGCTACGGCCTGCCGAGCAACGGCTGGACGGCGGTCTACCCGTCGCTGCCCGATTCCGACCGCGCGACCTTCCGCTTCGGGCTCGACGTCGGCGCGCTGGTGCTCGCCGGCTGGTCACCCGGCAGCCACAAGATCACCATCCGCGCCGGCGACATCTCGCCGATCAGCAACGTCAGCAACATCGCCTCGATCAACGTCTTCTTCGAGTGCGACGAGGACATTCCCAACGAGAAGGCGATCGCCGGCATCGAGAACCCGAACCAGTCGCAGCCCTGGGCCGGCACCATCGGGGTGACCGGCTGGGCGATCGACTTCGATGGCGTGCAGCGGGTGGAGGTGCGGGTCAACGACCAGATCTTCGGCAACGCCACCTACGGGTTCGGGCGGCCCGACGTCGCCAATCTCTACCCCGGCTACCCGACCTCGCCGGGCACGCCGAGCGGCTACGGCTTCATCTTCAGCCTCGACACCACGGTGCTGGCCGACGGCGAGCAGACCCTGGAGATCTGGGTCTACGACAACGCCGGCGATGCGACGCTCGCCGGCGAGGTGAAGTTCACCGTCGCGAACTCGCGCGGCACCTGACGGCAGAGCCGCCGAGCTCCCACCGATGAAGGCCGGCGGACAACTGCCGGCCTTTCGCGTTTCTGGGCCGTCAGCCCTCGACCTTCTCGAGCTCGACCTCGAGGTCGACGTTCTTGTCGTCGGCCTCGGGCGAGACGTCGACGTCGACGATCGCCGGCTTGTAGCCGGGGTAGACGAGACGGATGCGGTAGTGGCCGGGGGCGGTGAAGGTGTAGTGACCGAGGTCGTCGGCGTTGCCGACGTCGACGCCGTTGACGAACACCTCGGCCTCGTCGGGGTTGACGTCGAAGTCGACCCCCTTGCGGCAGCGCAGACGCTGCACCGGCTCGGGCTCGCTCGGGCGCTGCGGTGGCGGCGGGGTTGGTGGCGCGACGGTGGTGGTGGTTGCCTCCGGCACGGCCGTGGTCGCAACCGGCGCCGCAGTGGGCGTGCCGACGGGGCCTGCCGTGATCGTGGGCGTGGGTAGGGCAGGCGGCGGCGCCACCAGCGGCAGCGGCGTCGGCGACGGCGGCGCGCTGGGCAGCAGCGACGGTTCGGGGAGTGGCGCGTTGCCGGGCGTCCAGCCACTGCTGGGACGGGGTTGCACGGTCGGCCGCTCGGGCTTGCCGTTCCACCAGGCCACCAGCACGCCGACGAGGACGAGCGCGGCTATCGCCGTGCCCCCCCAGAGCAGGGCCGCCGAGCGGCGGGGCGCCGCTTGCGGGGTGTAGCCAGCAGTGGTCGCCGGCGGCAGCGCTGGTGGCGGTGGCGGCGCAGCCAGCCGCGGCACGGTGGGCGTCTCGTCGATGGGCAGGGCTTCGAGCGGCAAATGGCGCACGGCCGCGGCGGCCGCCGCGGCGTCGGGGAAGCGGTCGGCGGGCGCCTTCGCCAGCAGCCGGCGGAGCACGGCGGCGGTGGACGGGTCGAGCTCGCGCAGGATCGCCGGGTCGGCGAGCGGGTCCTCGTGCAGGATCTGGTAGAGCAGGGTGGTGATCGACTGCGCGGGGAAGGGGCGCTTGCGCAGCAGCAACTCGTAGAGCACGACGCCGAGCGAGAAGAGGTCGGTGCGACCGTCGACGGCGGCGCCCTGCAGCTGCTCGGGCGCCATGTAGGCGGGGCTGCCCACCACCATGCCGGTACGCGTCAGCTCGGAGACCTCGTCGAGGCTGCGGGCCACGCCGAAGTCGGTGAGCATCACCCGCCCGTCGGGGGAAAGCAGGATGTTGGCCGGCTTGACGTCGCGGTGCACGAGGCCGGCGGCGTGCGCGGCGGCGAGCGCCTCGGCGGCGCGAGCCACCAGCTCGAGGGCGGCACCGCGGTCGGGGAAGGCACCCCGCTCGAGACGATGGGCCAGTGAGTCGCCGGGAACCAGCTCCATGACGAGGAAGAGGCCCGTTTCGGTAATGCCGACGTCGTGGATGGCGACCACCCCGGGGTGGCGCACGCGCGCCGCCGCCTTGGCCTCACGGCGAAAGCGCTTCTCCAGCTCGTCGCGCACCTCGTGCGCGGCATCGTGCGGCAGGGAGATCAGCTTGATCGCCACTTCGCGGTCGAGCTCGGGGTCGTGGGCGCGGTAGACGATGCCCATGCCGCCGCGGCCCACCTCGCCGTCGACGCGATAGCGGGCGATGAAGGGCGGAATGGTCATACGGAGAAGCTCATGGCGACAGGCGTATGCCTGAAAGCTCGTACCGAACGCTGCGCATTGTAAGCGAGTCACTGGCCGAGGCTCCCTGTTACGCTGCGTGCCGTGGCACTTTCCCGGGTACTCGGGGTGGCGGGCTGGAAAGGGTCCGGCAAGACCACTCTGCTCGAGCGGCTGATCCCCGAGCTGGTGGCGGCAGGACTCGCGGTGGTGGTGGTCGAGCACGACGCGCACGGCCTGCGCCTCGACGCCGCCGGTACCGACTCCGACCGCCTCTTCGGCGCCGGCGCCGATGTGTTGGTGGCGGCGCCCGGGGAGAGTCTGGGCCGGTGGCATCGCGCCGACGAGGGGCAGCCCATCGAAGGTCATCCGGCCGCGCGCGAGCACGGGCTGGTCGCCGAGCTGGCAGCCCTCGAACGGCGCTACGACCTGGTGCTCGTCGAGGGCTTCAAGGGCGAGCGCTTTCCCAAGGTGTGGCTGGGCAGGCCCGGCGAGGAGGCGCCGCCGGAGGCCGCCTGCGAGGTGCTGGCGGCCCTCCCGTGGGACGGCGACCGGGTCGGGTTTCTCGCGACCCTGGTGCGGGCGCGGCTCGCGGCGGCGTGGGCGGCCGCCGATCGTCGCGCCGGCCTGCTGGTCGGCGGCCATAGCCGCCGCATGGGAATGGCCAAGCAGGAGATGGTCGTCGGCGGCCGCACGCTGCTGCAGCGCGCCCTGGCGGCGCTCGCCGAGGCGGGGCCGGCGACGTTGCTCGGCGGCGAGGGAGCGACGGCGGTGCTGCGGTTGCCCGATGCCCCGGGAGTCAGCGGTCCGCTCGGCGGGGTGCTGGCGGCGCTGCGCTGGGCGCCGGTGACCTGGACCATCGCCGCTTGCGACCTGCCGCGCGTCAACGCTGCGGCGGTCGCCTGGCTGCTGGCGCAACGGCGGCCGGGATCGTGGGCGGTGTTGCCTGTGGTCGATGGCGCCCCGCAGCCGCTGCTCGCCGTCTACGAGCCCCAGGTCCTGCCGCTGCTCGAGGGGATCGCCCGCGAGACGGCGCCGGGCCCGTCGCGCCTCGCCGGCCACCCTCGCGTGGCGATGCCGGCACCACCACCGGAGCTCGCCGCCGCGTGGCGCGGGGTCAACACGCCCGAGGAGCTGGCGGCCCTCGGCGACGACTCGAGCTGACGGCGGACCGCGGTCGCGCCGTCCCTACTAGAGCCGGCTCGGCAGCACCTCGTCCGGCAGCGTCGCCGCTCCCTCCCGCAGCGCCCGCGCCGCCATCCTGCCGATCTCCCAGCTGGCGCCCATGCCGAAGCCGCCCAGGCCGGCGAGCCACCAGAAGGCGGGCAGCCGGGGATCGGGGCCGA
>DASYUP010000128.1:0-4355 GCA_036001185.1 Thermoanaerobaculia bacterium | reverse complement strand
CGCTTCCTCACCGTGGACCAGCAGGCGGTCGAGCCAGGACATGGCGCCGATTGTAGCGGTCCCTGCGGAGCCGCCGGCGGGCCCTCAGGGGGTCGGCCACGACTGCAGGTCCAGGAAGGGCAGCAGCACCGCGAGGAGCTCGGCGGGCCGCTCCTCCATCGGCACGTGGCCGCAGTCGGGCAACACCACGAGGTGGGAGCCGGCGAGCGCGGCGGCCATGCGCTGGCCATTGCGCAGCGGCGTCAACGTGTCGTCGCGGCCCCAGACCAGGAGCGCCGCCGCATGGATGCCGGCGAGGTCGACCTCGGCGATGGGCTCGCCGTTGCGGGCGGTGAGACCGTAGTAGGCATCGTCGATGCCCGCGACCCGCAGGCGATCCAGGTAGGCGCGCGTCACCTCCGGCGTGGCCAGGGCCTCGTCGCGGTAGGCCTTGGCGAGGCTGCGCCGCACGTATCCCTGCCGCAGGGCAAAGGTGCGCAGGAAGACGAAGCTCAGCGGCCGCAGGTTGGCGACCCGCGAGCGCCGCGTCGTGCTGTAGCGCGGCAGGGTGGAGTCGAGCAGCGCCAGTGAGCGGACGCGCTCCGGGTGGTGGGCCGCCATCCAGAGAGCGAGCCCGCCGCCGTAGGAGTGGCCCACGAGGTGGGCGCTCGGCACGCCGAGGCGATCGAGCACGGCGAGCACCAGCCGCTGCTGCCCCTCCAGCGTGTAGGCCGCCGGATCGCGAGGCCGGGCGGTGTAGCCGAAGCCGTTGAGGTCGATGGCGATCGTCCGGTAGCGCGCCGCCAGCGGCGCGACGATGCGGCGGAACGAGTAGGTGGACTCGCCAAAGCCGTGCAGCAGCACCACCGGCTCGCCGCGGCCCGCCTGCTCGACATGCACCGCCTGCCCGCCGACGTCGAGCAGCTCGCCTGCTGGTAGCCGCGCCTGCACCGCGGCAAGAGGCTGCAGGGAGACGCAGCCGCCTGCGGCGAGGGTCGCGGCAAGGGTCGATACGGCGAGAAGGAGGCGGAAAAGGAACCGGCGCATGCCCTCACAGTACGCCGGCGGAGCCTGCCGTGGATGATGCGCGAACCTGGCCGAGTGGGCTCGTGGAAGGGCGATTCTCCGCCTGGCACTGCCGTTGCTAAACCGCCCCGCGACAGCACTGATCAGGAATGAGGCGAAGGCCACCGGGCCGGCGCCGAAACCGCGAGCACCTAGACATGAACAACAGCACTGCCGCTCAATCTGTCAGCCCCTCCGCGCCTGACGCCGCCGGCAGCGCCGTGCCGTCCTCTCTAGATCTCGGACTGCCCGTCCACGATCGAGACAGCCGCGGCGACCGGCGGCTGGGGTGGCTGCCCGAGGAAAGGTCCCCGAGGTCCCCGTTCCGCGACCTGCCCATCCAGCGCAAGCTGACCCTCATCTCGATGGCGACGACCTGCCTGGCGCTGTCGCTGGCCTGCCTCGCCTTGCTCGCCTACGAGCGGCTGGTGTTCCGCACCGCCCTGGCCGAACAGCTCGAGAGCGTCGCTGCCCTGGTGGCCGACAGCACCTCCACTGCCCTGGCGTTCAACGATCCCCGCACCGCCGAGGAGACACTGAAGGCGCTGGCGGCTCAACAGCACGTGGTCGGTGCTGCGGTGTACGAGCGCGGCGGCGGACTCTTCGCCGTCTATCGCCGGGCCGGACAGGAAGGCTCCTTCCGGCCCCCGGCGATTGGGCCCGAGGGCCACCAGTTCGCCAGCGACCACCTCGGTCTTTTCCACCACATCACTTTCGATGGCGTGCGGTTGGGCACCGTCTACATCGAATCGGACCTCAACGAGATGCGCGCCCGCCTCTGGCGCTATGGCTCCATTGCCGCCCTGGTGATGGTGGTGGCGTCATTCCTCGCCTACCTGCTGTCGACCTGGCTGCGCGGCGTCATCGCCGGCCCCATCTCCAGCCTGGCGGCCGTCGTCCGCGTGGTCACCAGCGAGAAGAGCTACGCGGTGCGCGCCAGGAAGCAGGGCGAGGACGAGATGGGGCAGCTGATCGACGGCTTCAACGAGATGCTCGACCAGATCCAGGCGCGGGACCAGGCACTCCACGAGGCGCGCGAGAACCTCGAGCGCCGGGTCGACGAGCGAACCGCCGAGCTGCAGAAGGAGATCGGCGAGCGCACGCAGGCCGAGGCGAGGCTTGCCGAGACGCACCAGCAGCTGGTCGACGCCTCGCGCCGCGGCGGCATGGCCGAGATCGCCACCAACGTGCTCCACAACGTCGGCAACGTGCTCAACAGCGTCAACGTCTCGGCCAGCCTGGTGGCCGAGGGGGTGAAGCAGTCGCAGGTCTCCAGCCTGCAGCGAGTCGTCGAGCTGCTGCGCGAGCACCAGCATGACCTCGCCGACTTCGTGGCCAGCGACAACCGGGGCAAGCATCTGCCCGCCTACCTCGCCCGCCTCTCCGAGCATCTGGTCGCTGACCAGCGGGCGGCCCTGTCAGAGCTCGACTCCTTGCGCGCCAACATCGAGCACATCAAGGAGATCGTCGCCATGCAGCAGAGCTACGCCAAGGTGTCGGGCGTCAAGGAGACGGTCAACGTTGTCGAGCTGGTCGAGGACAGTCTGCGGATGAACGTCGGCGCGCTGAGCCGGCATGGGGTGGAGGTGGTCCGCGAGTTCGGCGACGTGCCGCCGATCACCGTCGAGAAGCACAAGGTGCTGCAGATCCTCGTCAACCTGGTGCGCAACGCCAAATACGCCTGTGACGAATCGGCGCGGGCGGACAAGCGGGTCACGTTGCGCGTCGCCAACGGCGGCGGCAGTGTGCGCATCTCAGTGATCGACAACGGCGTGGGTATCCCGGCCGAGAACATGACCCGCATCTTCAACCACGGGTTCACCACCCGCGAGCTCGGCCACGGCTTCGGGCTGCACAGCGGCGCCCTCGCCGCCAACGAGATCGGCGGCTCGCTGCACGCCTTCAGCGGTGGCGCCGGGACGGGCGCCACCTTCACCCTCGAGCTTCCCTTGCAAACGGTAGGAGCGAATCCATGAGCCAGCCGCACGGCCAGCCGCCGGAAGCCGTCAACCGGCGCATCCTGGTGGTCGACGACAATCGCGCCATTCACGAGGACTTCCGCAAGATCCTCGGGCCGGCGACAGTGACCGAAGAGGCTCTCGCCGAGGCGGCGGCGGCACTGTTCGGCGAGGAGACGACGGCCTCCGGGTCGCCGGTGTTCAGCGTCGACTCCGCCTATCAGGGGCAAGAGGCGCTGCAGCTGGTCGCCCGGGCGCGCGCCGAGGGGGCCCCGTACGCGATGGCCTTCGTCGACGTGCGCATGCCTCCCGGCTGGGACGGCGTCGAGACCACCGCCCGCATCTGGGCGGAGGATCCCGACGTCCAGATCGTCATCTGCACCGCCTACTCCGACTACTCGTGGGGCGAGATGCTGGAGAAGCTAGGGCGGTCGGACCGCCTGGTCATCCTCAAGAAGCCGTTCGACAACATCGAGGTCCTCCAGCTCGCCAACGCGCTGAGTGAGAAGTGGCGGCTCGCCGAGCTCCACAAGTCGCACCTCGTCGGCCTCGAGGAGCTGGTCTGCGAGCGCACCCGCGACCTCGCCGCCGCCACTGCTCACGCCAACGAGATGGCAACGGCGGCGCTCGTCGCCAGCAACGCGAAGAGCGAGTTCCTCGCCAACATGAGCCACGAGATCCGCACGCCGATGAACGGCATCATCGGCATGACCGAGCTGCTGCTGGGAACGATGGTCAACGGCGAGCAGCGTGAGTACCTGGAGATGGTGCGCGACTCGGCGGATCGCCTGCTCGAGGTCATCAACGGCATCCTCGACTTCTCCAAGATCGAGGCCGGCCGCCTGGAGCTCGAGGCGCGTCCCTTCGCGCTGCGCGAGCTGCTGGCGGACGCCGTGCGCAGCCTGGCCGTGACCGCCGAGGCCAAGGGGCTGGAGCTCTCGTTCCGCGTGGCACCGGGCCTCCCCGAGCAGCTGCTGGGCGACGCCGGCCGGCTGCGCCAGGTGGTGGTCAACCTGGTGAGCAACGCCGTCAAGTTCACCGAGCGCGGCGAGATCGTCGTCGAGCTCGACGCCGAGCCGGGTGAAGCGGGGGATGGGGTCACCCTGCATGGCCTCGTCAGGGACACCGGCATCGGCGTGCCCGCCGATCGCCAGGCGGCCATCTTCGAGCCGTTCACGCAGGCGGATGGCTCGACCACGCGCCGCTACGGCGGCACCGGTCTCGGGCTCGCCATCTCGTCGCAGCTGGTGGCGCTGATGGAAGGCCGGATGTGGCTGCAGAGCACCCTCGGCGAAGGGAGCACCTTCCATTTCACCGCCCGCTTCGGCCGCGGCGAGGCGCCGGCCGCCAGCC
>DASYUP010000127.1:0-7786 GCA_036001185.1 Thermoanaerobaculia bacterium | reverse complement strand
TGACGCTGCGCGACATCCGCGAGCGCAAGGAGCTCGAGGAGCAGCTCATGCACCGCGCCCTCCACGATCCGCTCACCGGGCTCGCCAACCGCGCCCTGTTCGGCGACCGCCTGCGGCGGGCGCGACAGCTCAGCCAGCACGACGGCAGCCGCTTCGCCGTGCTGGTGGCCGACCTCGACGACTTCAAGGCGATCAACGACGCCCTCGGCCACCCCATCGGCGACCAGGTGCTTGTGGAGATGGCGCGGCGTCTGACGATGGCGGTGCGCGACACCGACACCGCGGCCCGGCTGGGCGGCGACGAGTTTGCCGTGCTGGTGGAAGGCGTCGAAGACGAGGGACATGCGCGGCGGACGGCGGAGTCGATCCTGCTCGCCGCCGCCCACCCGTTCGCCGTGCCGCCGCGCGAGATCCGTCTCGCCGCCAGTGTCGGCGTGGCGGTGTCGACGCCCGAGCTCTCCGACGACGAGGTGCTGCGGCAGGCCGATCTCGCCCTCTACCACGCCAAGGAGCTGGGCAAGGGAAGGATGGCGCTGTTCGCTCCCGGCATGCACTCGGAGATGCTGCGCCGGCACAGCCTGGAGAACGAGCTGCGGCGGTCGATCGAGCAGCGCGAGCTGCACCTGCTCTATCAGCCGCTTTACTCGCTGCGCAGCGGCCGGGTGGTGGGCGCCGAGGCGCTGCTGCGCTGGCGCCACCCGGAGCGCGGCGTCATCGTGCCGGCGGAGTTCATCGACCTCGCCGAAAGCAGCGGGCTCATCGAGCCGCTGGGCCGCTGGGTGATGGATGAGGCCTGTCGCCAGGCGGCGGCCTGGAATGCCGGGGCGGCGCGCCCGTTCTACGTCGGCGTCAACCTCTCCGTGCGGCAGCTGCACGACGACACGATCGTCGAGCAGGTGCGCAGCGCGCTCGCCGCCAGCGGCCTGCTCGCCGACCTGCTGGTGTGCGAGATCACCGAAACGCTGCTGGCGCGCGATCCGCTCGCCGCCACCGCCCGCCTGCAGGAGCTCAAGGCCGCCGGCGTGCGTCTCGCTCTCGACGATTTCGGCACCGGCTACTCGTCGCTCGGCCGGCTGCGCGACCTGCCCATCGACATCCTCAAGATCGACCGCGTCTTCGCCCGCGACCTGGCGACGCCACAGGGCAGCTCGCTCGCCGGCGCCATCGTCGAGCTGGGCAAGGCCATCGGGCTGCTGGTGGTGGCCGAGGGGGTCGAGACCTCCGAACAGGCGGCGGCGCTGCGCGCCCTGCGCTGCGACATCGCCCAGGGCTACCACCTCGGGCGGCCGATGGATGCCGAGGAGCTGACGCGCACGCTGGGCAAGAGCGTGCGGCTGGTGAGCTGACTGACGTTACCAGCCAGTGACGCTATGATCCGGGGGAAACGATGAGCCCGGCCGATTCCGACCTCGCCGACAACCAGGTGCTGGCGGCAGCGCGTCGCGACGAGGGGCGCTCGGAGGAGCCCGACGCGGTCGTGGTACGCCGCATCAACGGTGTGCTGCTGCGGCGCCTTCCCGGGCATCACGACCATCGCGGCGGGCTCTTCCCCTTCCTCGACACCAGCGATCCGTTCTGGCGCGAGCCCGTCGTGCACGGCTACGTCTTCACCGTCCGCCCGGGACGCATCAAGGGGTGGGGGATGCACCGGCGGCAGGCCGACCGCTACTTCGTCGCCACCGGCGACGTGCGGGTGGTGCTCTACGACGGGCGCGAGGGCTCACCCGATCGCGGCAACTTCTGCGAGCTCTACTTCACCGCCGGACGCGAGGGCCTCGTCTACATCCCGCAGGGTGTCTGGCACGCCACCCAGAACTTCGGCAAGACGGTGGCACGCATCGTCAACCTGCCCACCGTGCGCTTCGATGCCGCCGATCCCGACAAGTATCGCGTCGACCCGCATGGCGGCGAGATCCCCTTCGACTGGCGGCTGCGCGACGGCTGAGCCGTCAGCGGCCCCGGCGATAGGGATGCTCTGCGCACTGGTGCAGAGCTTCCCTTAGGACGCGGTTTCAGCCGCGGCCGCGGCCGCGTCGTCGGCGGAGCGCTCACGGGAGAGGGCGGCGGCCAAGTCCTCCCGTACCGCCTGCTCGCGAGCGCGGGCGGCGAGCGCTTCCGCCTCCCACGCGTTGGCAGCGCCGGCGGCTATGTGGGCCGTCTCGCGCATGGCGACGAAGGCCTCCTGGGCGGCGGCGAGCTCGCCCTCGAGCCGGGCGCCGAAGGCCTGCCAGAGGGAAACCTCGCGCTCGAGGTAGGCGCGCTCGTCGCTGAGGTGCTCGGCTGCCGGCGGCGCCTCGGCGCGGGCGGCGCCGCGTGCCACTTCGTCCGCCCAGACCCGCGCCCGCGCCATCGCCCGCTCGAGGAGCTCCGGTGTGCGTTCGCCGGCGGGCTCGTGACGGTCGAGCGCGCCGCCCCACTTGGCGACGAAGGCGGCGCGATTGCATCCGAGGACGAAGTCGCGGAACCGCGAGCTGCTGCTGGCGCCGCGGTGGTGGCGCGTATGGGCGCGCGGCTCGTACCAGACCACCTGGCCGAGGGCGCGGATCGCCATCGCCAGGTCGACGTCGACGTAGAAGACGGGGTAGTAGCGATCGTCGAAGCCGCCGGCGGCGTCGAAGGTGGCGGCGCGCACGAGGAGGGTGGAGGTGCCGTTGTAGTCGACGGGCCGCGGCTCGGCGAAGGCGTCGGCGGGCGGCGGGTCGCCCACCCACGACACCCAGGTGGTGCCGTCGGCGAAGATGATGTTGCCGGCGAACTGCAGGGTGCCGTCGAGGTTGAGGACCTTGGGGCCGACCGCGCCGGCCTCGGGGTGCGCGTCGAGGGCGGCGACCAGGGCGTCGAGGCAGTCGGGCTCGACCTCGACGTCGTCGTGCAGGAACAGCAGCAGCTCGCCGCTGGCGAGCGAGCGGCCGAGGTTGCCCGCGCCGGCCATGCCGCGGTTGGCGGCGGAACGCGCGAAGCGGACGCCCGGGGCCCGCGCCGCCAGCGCGTCGACCTCCGCCGCCGGCACGGCGTTGAGGACGACGATCAGCTCGAAGGGAACCTGCCGCGGCGGGTGGGCGGCGAGCGCCCGCAGGCAGGCCTCGACGAGGCCGGCCTGGTAGGCGATGACGATCAGCGACAGGCGCGGCGAAGAGCTGGCGGGAAGGGCGATCGTGTCTGCCAAGGGTGGCGCTAGTCTATCGGCCCGGCGGACGCTCGACGGCTGGCGAATGGCATAGGCCTCGCCATGGGGGCCGGACGGTGGCTGGGTCTCTCGGTGCTCCTCTGCGCCGGCATGGTGGGGGCTTGGCCTTCGAAGCCCTGGCGCACGAGCCGTGACCGTCTACCGCTTCCTCGCCGTGATCAGGTAGTAACCGAACCATCGCCGCCCGAGGCCGATGAGCGGCGCCAGCAGGCAGGCGATGACGTGGTCGCGGCGGGCGCGGTTCAGCCGGCGGCGCTGCACCAGCAGCTCGCGGGCGAGGAACTCGAGTGTCACCCGCGGCACGTGCATGACGCTGGGGGCGATCCGCCACGAGACGTCCTCCACCGCTTCGACCTCGAGGCCATGCTGCGCGAGACAGGCGGTGAAGGCGGGGAGATCGGCGAAGCGCTCGACGGCCCAGCTGCGGGTCATGTAGCCGAGCAGCGCGTCGTACCAGCGCGGCCGCGCGGCGCGCTTCATGAAGCCGTCGGCGACCACCAGCCGCGCTCCCGGCTGCAGCAGCCGCGCGCACTCGCGGACGAACGGTTCCTTGCTCGCCCCCGCGGCGTGGCAGGAGGCCTCGATGGAGAAGGCGCCCTGGTGGGAGGCGGCCGGCAGGTCGAGGCTGGTGTAGTCGCCGCGCAGCCAATCGATGGTGCCGCGCGGCGCGGCGCCGGCGCCGAGCCTGCGCGCCATGTCGATCTGCCACTCGACCTTGGTCACCGCGGTGATCGCCACCGCCCGCTCGCCGGCGAGGGTGCGCGCCGGCGCGCCCACGCCGCAGCCGAGGTCGAGCACACGGTCTCCATCGGCGAGGTCGAGGCGCCGGAACACCTGTCGGCTCATCTCCTCGAGCATCGGCTCGAGGGCGAAGGGGCTCATGCCGCGGTGCCAGTAGCCGAAGTGCATGTTGAAAGCCGGGCTCCACGCCCGGTAGTCCATGCCCGCCTCGGTGTAGTAGGTCTCGAGGTCGATGGGAATCGCGCCGGCGGCACCGCCGACGGCGCCGTTGCTGGCCTCCACCGGCCCGGCGGCCTCGCCGGAGAGGGCGTCGCCGCTCATGGCGCCTGCTGGCGGAGCACCCAGTCAACCAGCTCGCGCTCGGCCAGCGGCGGGCTGATGAGATAACCCTGCCCGAGGTCGCAGCCGAGGGCGGCGAGGCGCTGCCAGGTCTCGGCGTCCTCGATGCCCTCGGCGACCACCCGGCGGCCGAGGTCGTGGGCGAGCTCGATCATCGAGCGCACGATCGCCGCGTCGCGCTCGTTGCGGGTCATGTCGCGCACGAAGGAGCGGTCGATCTTGATCTCCGTCACCGGCAGCTGCTTGAGGTGGGCGAGCGAGGAGAAGCCGGTGCCGAAGTCGTCGATGGAGAGGCCGACGCCGAGCTCCACCACCTGCCTGAGGACGCTGATGGCGTGCTCGGGGTCGGCGAGCAGGCTGCTCTCGGTGATCTCGAGGGTGAGCCGCTCGGGCGCCACACCCTCGGCGCCCAGCAGGCCGGCAATGGCGGCGGGCAGCCCGGCGTCGCGCAGGCTGCGCGGCGAGAGGTTCACCGAGATGCCGACGTCGAGCCCTCGCTCCTCCCACCGGCGGCAGTGGCGCACTGCCGCGGCGATGACCCACGCGGTGACCACCTGCACCAGGTTGCCGGCCTCGGCGAGGGGGACGAAATCGGCCGGCAGCAGCAGCCCCTTGTCGGGGTGCTGCCAGCGCACCAGCGCCTCGGCCCGCCGCACGCGGCCGCTCGCCAGCTCGACCTGCGGCTGGAAGTGGAGCAGGAACTGCTCCTGGCAGGCGTCGCGCCGCAGCTCGCCGAGCAGCGCCAGGCGGGCGGGGCTGTGGGTATCGGCGTCGGCGCTATAGACCTCGTAGCCGCGGCCGCGCGATTTGGCGACGTACATGGCGACGTCGGCGCGGCGCATCAGCGTCGTCGCGTCGGCGCCGTGCTCGGGGCAGAGGACGATACCGACGCTGGCGCCCAGCGTCAGCTGCTGGCGCTCGACGGCGAAGGGCTCGACGATGGCGTCGAGCAGCGAGCGGGCGACCTGCGTCGTCGCTTCGACACTGGCGACGCCGGGCAGCAGGACGGCGAACTCGTCGCCTCCCGTCCGCGCCACCGTGTCGGTGGCGCGCAGGCGGCCGAGCAGCCGCGGACCCACCTGCCGCAGCAGCAGGTCGCCGCAGTGGTGGCCGAAGGTGTCGTTGATCTCCTTGAAGCCATTGAGATCGATGAACAGCAGGCCGAGCGAGCGCCGCGAGCGAGCGGTCTGCTTGATCTCGTGCTCGAGGCGGTCATAGAGCAGGATACGGTTGGGCAGGTCGGTGAGCGCGTCGTGCACGGCCTGGCGACGCAGCGCGGCGACCTGGCTCTTGCGCTCCGAGACGTCGCGCGAGATGCCGATCCAGTGCGCCGGCTGCGGCCCGCCTTCGTCGCTGGCGGGCATGACGTGGAGGTCGAGGGCGTATTCGGAGCCATCGGCGCGCGTCGCCGTCGCCTCCGCCTGGAAGGCGTGCCCTTCGTCGAGGCTGCGGTGGAGGGCGTCGAGCATCGGCCGGTCGTCGCCGGAGATGCGCAGCGCTTCGAGCGACCGGCCGACCAGCTCCTCGGGGCCACAGCCGGTCATCCGGCAGAGCCCCTGGTTGACGAAGGTGATGCGCGGCTCGGCCGGCGCCTCGCTGCCGGAGGCGAGGATGAAGATTCCCTCGCTGGCGTTCTCCACCGCCGAGCCGAGCAGGCGGAGCTGCTCCTCGGCCAGCCGCCGCTCGGCGATCTCGTGCTGCAGGCGCTCGTTGGCCTCGCTGAGGGCCAGGGTGCGGGCCTGCACGCGCTCCTCGAGCAGCTCGTTGGCCTTGCGCAGCTCGTCTTCCATGCGGCGGCGCTGGAAGAACTCGGGCACGGCGATGGGGGCTCGCGCTTCGCGGCTCGGCCGCGGCACGCCGCCGGTGTCCTGGCGGTAGCGCAGCACATGCTCCTCGATGCGCGACGGCGGCGCCATGATGAAGCGGCAGTGACGGTCGCCGGCGGCGATGCACTCCACCTCGGCGGAGACCAGCGACAGGCCGAAGCTCTCTTCGCACCAGCCCGACGAGTAGCCGGCGTTCATGATGCACACCGGCGAGTCGCTGCGCTTTCCCTTGGCCAGCCAGGCGTGCGACTCGAACGAGAAGGGGTGGTCGAAGATCAGGTAGTAGTTCTCGTCGGGCGTCGGCCGCGACTCGGGATAGATGTGCACGAATGCCCAACCCGAGAAGGCGAAGTGGATGGGCCCGGCCGACAACCGCTCGATGGGATCGGTGACGCCCATCTTCTCGTGGAAGCTGCGCGCGTCGGCCTTGCCGATGGCGTGGGCGAGGTCGAAGAGCAGGTTGTTGGCGACGCTGCGCGCCTCGTCCGGTCCCTTGTCCTGGTAGAGCGACATCACCAGCTCGACGAACTCCACCGACATCGACGCCGCGCGCAGCAGCACGTAGCGCTCGCCGGCGATCGAGATAGTGGCCTCGTCTGGGCGGTGCACCTGCTCGGCGAAGTAGCGCGCCACGTACTCCTGCGCCTTGAGGAAGACGGGCGCCACCTGGTCGGGGACGCTGACGGTGCTGAGCGTGGTGCGGAAGCGCTGCCAGTCGTCGGCGGCGGGATTCCCGATCGCCCCTGCGGCGGCGCCGGGTGGCTTACCGGTGTGGGGATCGTCGATGCCGAGCAGTATAGCGGCGGCGGTGGTGGCGGCCAGTCGCGGCCGCCGGCCGACGTCGATAGAGTGGTGTGACCGCCGATGCTGGCCCTCGGCTTTCTCTTCACCTCCTGGCTGCCGTTCGCGCTGCTGCTGCCCTGGGCGCGTCGCGCCAACGGCCTGCGCGTGGCGTGGTTGCCGGCGCTTGCCGGCGCGCTCGCCGCCGCCTACGCGGTGATCACCCGGCGGCTGTGGCCGGAGGCGAACATCCGCGTCGACCTGCTGCCGGTCCTGGCGGTGGTGTTCGCCTGCGACGTCGTGGGCCTCACGATCGTCACCCAGGTGCTGCTGGCGGACCGCCGGGCGCCGCGCCTGACGCCGCCGGCGCGGCTGTTGGCGCGCCTCGCCGCGGTCGCCGGCGCCGCCTGGCTGCTGGTGGCCGGTCTCGGCTTCTCCTGGTCGCAGCTGTCGCTGGTGCGCGCCGTCCGTCGCCTCGACAGCGGCCAGAGGCTGTTGCTCGCCGCCAAGCTGCGCGACCGCGACAGCGCCGCCATCGCCTACGGCCCGCTGGCCGCTGCCGAGGCCCAGCTCGGGCCCTGGGTGGGTGTGTGGGACCTGCAGCCACCGGCGGCGTGGGTGCGGACGATGGTCATCGCCGGCGACCGCCGGGTCTGGGTGCGCTTCCAGTGCGCGGTGGGGGAGTGTGAGGCGGGGCCGGGCACGCTGGAGCTCGGCGACCTCGGTGAGGCGCAGGCGACGGTCGGCAAGATGGGCGGCGGCGGCTGGGCGCTGCGGCTCACCACCCTCCCCGGCGGCGCGCTGCGCGTCGGCGCCGCTCCGCTGGCGGGCGAGGCTCGCGGGCCGCAGACTGCCGCCGCTCGCCGCCGGGTCTTGCCGGCGGCTGGCCCGGCCATCCCCGGGGAGCTGACGG
>DASYUP010000126.1:0-4364 GCA_036001185.1 Thermoanaerobaculia bacterium | reverse complement strand
CGGACCCGAAATCGAAGACATTGGCCTCGACGATGGTCTGCCGCAGCACTGCCGTGGCGGCGCCGGTGACGAACAGCCCGCCGCCCCCGTCACCGAGGGTCGAGCCGGTGACCCGGTTGCGCGTCAGCTGCGAGCAGCGCGTGCCGAGGGGACAGAGCCACTCGGCCGTGCCGCGATCCATCAGCAGCGATGCGTTGGTGGTCACGTACGCGCCGCCCCCCTGCGCGCTCGCCTCGTTGTGATCGATCGCCGTGTCGTGTAGCTGGCCGCTGGTGCCGGTGCCGGTCAGGTAGAGCGCGCCGCCGCGCGCGGCCTGGTTGTCGTGGATGATGCTCTGCCCGAGGTAGGGCTGCGCGATGACGTCCGCGCCGCCGTCGACGTAGATGCCGCCGCCGAGCTGCGCCACGTTCTGGAACACGCCACCGGGATTGCCGAAGAGGACGTCGACCGTCCGCGCCAGCTCGACCCGGCAAAGGTTGGTGCCGTAGATGCCGCCGCCGCCGAAGGCGACGTTGTTGAAGACATGGGCGTCCTCGACGTCCACCGTCGCGTGGTCGCAGAAGATGCCGCCGCCGAAGATGCCCGGCGCCCCGGCCATGCCGTTGTTGTCGACCAGCGAGCCCCCTCGCAGGGTGACGCTGGCGTTGTCGCGAACCTCGATGCCGCGCGCCGGATCGTTGAACTGCACCAGACAGTTGTCCAGCACGACGGTGATGTTGCCGAGGATCTTGAGCCCGCCCTCCTCGCCGCCGGTCAAGGTGAGGTTGGTGAGGTCGATCCGCGGCCGCGGCGAGCCGCCGGTGTTGTCGATGGTGATCACCGGGCCGGCCGCCCCGCCGCTGCCGTCGAGGGTGGTTCCCGCCCCCGAGGCGACGGTGGCGGCGCAGTTGGCGTAGCCCCCGCGGATGGTCACCGACTGGCCGCCGGTGGCGATGCGCTGGCTGGTGTAGCTCTGGTTGTTGGCGAGGCGGATCTCGTCCGCCTCGGCGGTGAAGGCGGCGCCGAGCAGGGCCGCGGCGATGGTCGTGCTGGTGCAGGCGGAGTCGCCGGCGGCGCCGACGCGAAAGATGGCGGCGCTCGCCGGGACCGCGGCGCTCGCCAGGAGCAGGAGAGCCGCCGAGAGCAAGGGAATGGACCGATAGCGGGCGCGCATTGGGAGTCCTCCGTGGGGAGCCGGGCCGCCGCCGATCCGCCGGCTGACGTTGGCCCCTACAGGAGATTCGGAAAGCGCCGCAAAACGCTGCCACCACCTGCCCGGGAGGCGGCGGGCCTGGTCATTCGGCGGCCCCGGCCTGGTGGGCAGCCACGCGGGGATCTGCCCGCATGCCGGCGCCACCCCTAAGGCGCCGCCCCTCCCCACGCGGACGTGTTGCGCAGCTCGAAGCCGTCGCTGAAGATCAAGAGCAGCTCGGCGGCGGTCACCTCGTCAGCCCCGGCATCGTGCGGCCCGTCCTCGTTGGCGATCGTCGGCAGGTCGACCGGGCGTGCGTCGCGGTCGACGTCGCCGACGCCCGGGGTGGGCGAGGCGAGCGAGCCACTGCAGAGGTCGATCGCCGGCGAATCGGGCCGCAAGTGGTAGTTGCCGCGCGCGACGTCGCGGAAGCGGGGGGAGTCGCGGACGTAGTTGGTTATGGTGCCGTCATAGAGGGTGCTGTTGGTCGGCGACACCACGCAATCCATCGTGTGGCTGCTGCTGCAGGACCCCACGCATGAGCCCTGCGCCAGGTTGTCGATAGCGCTCGAGAACACGTGCACCTGGGCGCCGTCGGCGGCCATGTCGTAGAGGGCAGTGACGGTGGTGGGCTCGGTGGCGTGGTTGTCGACCGCGCTCACGAACTTCAGCTCGAGCGTGCCGTCGTAGACCTGGAAAGCGTTCCAGCCGACGTTCTTCGCCACCACCGAGCCCTCGAGGTCGATTTCCCCGCCGCCATCCACCATGCCGGCAGGGCCGACGTTGAACACGTTGGCCTCGACCAGCGTCTGCTGCAGGGCTGCCGTGGCGACGCCGCCCACGAACAGGCCGGCGCCGCCGTCGTCGACGCTCGTGCCGGTCAACCGGTTGCGTGCCAGCAGCGAGCAGCGCATGCCGAGGGAGCAACTGGCGCCCAGCGTTCGGCGCCTCATGATCAGCCCGGCATGGTCGGTCAGATAGAGGCCGCCACCCCTGCTGGTCGCCTCGTTGTCGACGATCGCGGTGTCGTGGAGCTGCGCCGTCGTGCCCGCGCCGGTGAGGTAGAGCGCGCCGCCGGCGCTCGCGTGGTTGTCGTGGATGACGGTCTGCCCGAAGGTGGGCAGCGTCCGCAGGTCGGCGCCACCGTCGAGGTAGATGCCGCCGCCGAGCCCGGCGTCGTTCTGGAAGATGCCGCCGGGAGAGCCGAAGAGGATGTTCTCCGTCCTCGCCACGGTGATCTGGCAGCCGTTGGTGCCGTAGATCCCGCCGCCGAGCGCCGCCACGTTGTTGAAGATGTGGGCGTCCTCGACGTCGAGGAGCGAGCGGTCGCAGAAGATGCCACCGCCAGAGACCCCCGACCCGCCACCGAGGCCGTTGTTGTCGACCAGCGAGCCGGCGCGCAGCTTGACGTTGGCGCCGTCGCGCACCTCGATGCCGCGCGCCGGGTCGTTGAACTGCACGGCGCTGTTCTCGACGACGACGACGATGTTGCCGAGGACCTCGAGCCCACCCCCGTCCCCGTCGGTGAGGGTGAGGTTGACGAGGTTCACCGTCGGTCGCGTCGAACCGCCGGTGTTGTCGACGGTGATGACCGCCACGCCGAATCCACCGTTGAGGGTCGTGCCGCTGCTCGACGCCGAAGTGTCGGCACAGTTGTCGTAGCCGCCACGGATGGTCACCGCCTGGCCGCCGGTGGTGAGCCGCTGATTGCTGTAGGTCTGGTTGTTGGCGACGCGGATCTCGTCCGCCTCCGGAGTCAGCCGGGCGGAGAGCAGCGCCCCCGAAATGCTGGTCATCGTGCAACTCGAGTCGCTGGCGGGGCCGACGCGGTATATGGCGGCGCTCGCCGGAGCGCCGGCGGTTCCGAGGAGCGCAAGAGCCGCCAGGAGGGAGGGAATGGGCCGGTGCTGAGCGCGCATGAAATGGTCCTCCATGAGGTGCCGGGCCGCGGCCGGACCCACCGGCTGACGTCGGCTTCTACTGGAGATTCGGAAAGCGCGGCACAACCCTGCCACCGCCCTCCCCGCCTGGCGATCGGCCGGCGGCCCAGGGCCGGGCTGGTGCCGGGGCGCCAACGGGTGTACCTTTTCGGCCAGCCCTGAAGGGCGAAGGGAACGACCATGCGCTCTCAGCTCCTGCTCGCGGCGGCCTTGACGGCGGTGTTCCCCCTGCCTGCCGCTGCGCATGCCACCGAGGCGGCGGCCGTCAACTGGCAGCTCGTCTGGGCCGACGAGTTCAACGCCCCGGACGGCGCGGAAATCGACCGCGCGAAATGGGTGCCCGAAGTGGGGGGCAACGGCTGGGGCAACAACGAGCTCGAGTTCTACCGCGACGACCCCGCCAACGCCCACCTCGAGAGCGGCGTCCTGGTGATCACCGCCGTGAACGAGAGCTACACCAGCGGCGGCGTGAGCCGCAACTACACGTCGGCCAGGCTCAAGACGCAGGGCACGTTCGAGCAGCCCTTCGGGCGCTTCGAGGCCCGCATCCAGGTGCCCTACGGGCAAGGCATCTGGCCCGCCTTCTGGATGCTCGGCAACGACATCAGCACCATCGGCTGGCCCGCCTGCGGCGAGATCGACGTGATGGAGAACATCGGCCGCGAGCCGACGGTCGTGCACGGGACCGCTCATGGCCCCGGCTACTCGGGCGCCAACGGGATCGGCGCGCCCTACAGCCTGCCGGACGGGGCGCCCTTCGCCGACGACTTCCACATCTACGCCGTCGAGTGGGAGCCGGAGGCGATCCGCTGGTACGTCGACGAGGCGCTCTACCGCACGCTCACCCCCGCCGACCTGCCCGCCGGCGCACGGTGGGCGTTCGACCATCCCTTCTTCATGCTCCTCAATCTGGCGGTCGGCGGTGGCTGGCCCGGCAGCCCCGACGCGACGACCGTGTTCCCGCAGCAGATGCTGGTCGACTACGTGCGCGTCTACCTCCCCGCTGCGGGTGTCCAGCGGCCTGTGCCGACCGCCTGTGACCCGGCGCGGGGCAAGCGGAGCTCGACGCTGGACGTGCGCCTCGTCGGCAGCGGCTTCGCCGTGGGTGCAAAGGTTGCCTTCGGGGCAGGCGTCAGCGTCCTCGCCACCACGGTGGTCTCCCCCGGCGAGATCCAACTGCGGGTTAAGGTACAGAGCAACGCCAAGCGCGGGCCCCGCAACGTCACGGTGACCAACCCCGGCGGCAAGCCCAC
>DASYUP010000125.1:0-2613 GCA_036001185.1 Thermoanaerobaculia bacterium | reverse complement strand
CAGGAGGTGCGGAAGGTGGCCGAGGAGCTCTACGGCCAGCTCGCGGCGCAGGGCGTCGACGTGCTCTTCGACGACCGCGACGAGCGTCCGGGGGTGAAGTTCAAGGACGCCGACCTCATCGGCATCCCCCTGCGCCTGGTGGTGGGCGCCAAGTCGCTCGCCGACGGCAAGGTCGAGCTGTCACGGCGGCGCGACCGCGAGCGGCAGCTGGTCGAGCCGGCGGTGGCGGTCGAGCGATTGATGAAGCTGCTCGGAGAGTAGGGTGCGGCAGCCCTGAGCGGGGGAGCTCTACGACTTTTCCGCCGGCTGCTCGCGCATCTCCAGCTCGAGCATCTTGATGCGGTTGAGCTCGGCGTCGGCGACGCGCAGCTGTAGCGGTCCCACCACGACGACGTCGCCGACGCGCGGCCGGCGGCCGAGCTCGGAAAGCACCACGCCGCCGATGGTGTCCTCGTCGCGCTCGGAGATCTCGATCTTCAGGGCGTCCTCGAGGTCCTCGACCAGCATGCGGGCGTCGACCTGGTAGCGGCCGGGGCCGAGCGCCACCAGCTCCGGCTTCTCGAGGTCGAACTCGTCCTGGATCTCGCCGACGATCTCCTCGATGACGTTCTCCAGGGTGACGATCCCCGACACGCCGCCGTATTCGTCGAGCACGGCCGCCAGGTGCACGCGCTCGCCGCGCATCTTGCGCAGCAGCTTGTCGAGGGAGAGGGTCTCGGGGACGAAGGTGAGCGGCCGGGCGATCTCCTCGAGCGAGCGCGGCGGGCGCTCGAGGCGAAAGAGGTCCTTGATGTGCACCAGGCCGATGGCCTGGTCGAGGTCGCCGCGGCAGAGTGGAAATCGGGTGTGGCCGGAGCCGCGGGCGGTCCGCAGGTTCTCCTCGACGCTCTTGGCGGTCGACAGGTAGACGACGTCGCCGCGCGGCACCACGATCTGCCGCGCCACGCGATGGGACAGCTCGAAGACGTTGTCGAGCAGCTCGCGCTTCTGCGCCGACAGGTCCTCGGCGGTGCTCGCCAGCAACAGGCGCAGCTCTTCCTCGCCGTGCGCCAGCTCGCGCTCGGCCACCGGCTCGACGCCAAACAGCTGCAGGATGCCGTTGGCGGCGTGGTTGAGCAGCCAGATCACCGGGTAGGTCGCCTTGTAGAAGGCGTGCAGCGGGAAGGCGACCCACATCGCCGATCCCAGCGGCTTCCTGATCGCCAGCGTCTTGGGTGCCTGCTCGCCGATGACGATGTGCAGCGTGGTGATGAGCAGGAAGGCACAGGTGAGCGAGATCGAGTGGACCAGCGCGTCGCTGGCGCCCAGGCGATCCAGCAGCGGACGCAGCACCCAGGCGAAGGCGGGCTCGCCAACCCAGCCGAGGCCGAGGCTCGCCAGGGTGATGCCGAGCTGAGTCGCCGACAGGTAGGCGTCGAGGTGGGCGAGCATGTGCTGGATGATGGCGACCCGCCGCACGCGCCGCTCGGCCTCGGACTCGAGCTGGGTCGGCCGCAGCTTGACGAGGGCAAACTCGGCGGCGACGAAGAAGCCGTTGAGCAGCACCAGCAGCACGCCGAGCAGCAGCCCCGCCCACGGTTCGAGGGAGAAGCGACTGCCGCTGATGGGCGGGCCGGCAGCGAGCAGGAAGACGAACGTGGTCACGAGCGGCGGGCGAGGCGCGGCGGTGGGTGGGGAACGGGCGGAGGCTCGTCGTTCAAGGCGGGGGAGATTCTAACAAAAGCGCCCGACCGGCGCCCGTTTGCGGCGCGCGAGGCGTCGACGTCTAGCCGCCCCGCACCACGAACGGCATCCAGCTGGTGTGCGGCGCGGCGCCAACCCCCGACAGCTTCACCTCCAGCCGGTACTCGCCTGGCGGCAGTTGCGGGGTGGTGACGTTGGCCAGCAGCCGCGCCGGCTTGCCGCCGGCCTCGCGCTTGAGCACCTGGATCGCCGCCGGGCCGATCTCGCGGCCGTCGGCGCCCAGCACCCGCGCCTGCGCCTGCAGCTCGCCCTCGGCGAGCGAGTAGCCGACCAGCGCCAGCTGCGTCTGCTGGCCGGGGGCGAGCACCGGCCGCGACGACGGGATGTAGGGGGTGCCGCCGTTCATGAAGGGATAGGGCGCCTGCTGGTAGTCGCCGCGCGGTTGCTCGCGCACCAACAGCCAGCGGTTGTTGGGCTCGGGCACGAACGGCGCCAGCAGGGCGGCCTCCGCCTTGGCGAAAGCGGGGACGTGCACGGGCACCACCCGCAGCCCCGAGTTGCCGGTGGTGGCGTTGCGCACCAGCACACGCACCGAGTAGTCACCGGGCGCCAGCTCGAGGTGGCCGAAGAACTTGAAGCCGCTCTGTTGCAGCACCGGCGCCACCTTGGCAACCTCGAAGCCGAGGGTCTGGGAGATGAAGTCCTCGATGACGCCGTTGCTGTTGTTGAAGGCGTAGACGTACACCTCGGTGGGCAGCGTGGCGCCCTGCTTGCCCGCCATCAGGCCCTTGCCGTCGACCTCGACGAGCACCGGCACGTAGGCGCGCACGCCGCTCATCTTGAACGGCGCCGCGAGCACCGCCACGTCGAGCGCGCCGAGGTCATCGCCCGCCACCACCTTGGTCTGCGCGTCGAGCATCTTCTCCAGCG
>DASYUP010000124.1:0-1695 GCA_036001185.1 Thermoanaerobaculia bacterium | reverse complement strand
GTCTCCGCTCGCGGGCGGATTCTCACTCCCCGATGGCTCGCTGCTGGCGGTCTGATCGCCGGTGGTCTCGCCGCCCGGCGGCTTCTCGCCGGTCGCCTCCGGCTGTCCAGGCTGTCCCGGCTGTCCAGGCTGCCCGCCTTGCTCGGGCTGCTGCGCGGCGGTCTGGTCGCCCGACGGCTGCTCGGCGGGCGTCGCGGTGCCGGCGTCCGTGGCCGTCGGTGGCGTGCTGCCGACGATGCCGGCGATCTTCTCCAGGCCCTCGAGGCCCGGCTGCGCGGCGACGCTCGCACCAGCGCCATCGCCGGTGACCGCCAGCAGCCCCATGCGGGCCTCGACCTCGCCGTTCCAGTAGGCGATCGCCGGCGAGGCCTTCTCGCCCCGCCACAGTCCGAGCAGCTCCTTGCCCATCGCCTCCGGCTGCCAGGCCTTGCGCGTCTCGTCGAACCCCTCCGGAGGCGCCGCCGGGCTGCCCACCCCGAGCCCCTTGTGGAACACCACTCCGAGCAGTGGCGAGCTGCTACCCGCGTGGGTGCGGATCTCGGCGAGGTTGGTGAAGGCGAGGGTGAGGAACTGCTTCTGCTCGTCGCCCGAGTGGAAGGCGGTCGAGAAGCCGGTGGCGACGAGCAGCTGCTTGCCCGCGAAATCGCTCGCCATCGCCTGCACCAGCCCGCCAATGCGCTCGACACCACCGGCGCTGACGCTGCCCGGAAACCAGCTGACGCCGAGAGCGTCGACGTCGGTCGACGCCGCCACCGGGGCGAGCGCCTGCTTCAGCGCCCCGTACGCCTGGGTGTAGGCGGCGTCGGCGAGCTCGGCGCCCGCCGGCGCGCCGGCGCCGATCAGCTCGGCGTCGAAAGAGGCGAGGGCGGCGATGGGGGTGAGGTAGAGGCCACTCCCCTCGAGCGCCGCCTGCTCGGCCTTGCGCAGCGCCGCCGCTGCCGCCACCACCCGCTTCGCAGCCACGTCGGTGGCGAGCTGGCCGTTCTTCGCCGGGTGGTCGAGGCCCTCGCCGAGCTCGAACATGAGGATGCGTGGGTAGGTGGCGGTCGCCTCCGGTCCGGCGGCGCGCAAGGTCTCGACGAGCTTCTTGACGAAGGCCGCCGCGGCGTCGGCGTAGCCGTCACCGAACGGCGCTCCCGGCGCGGCGACCAGCACCGGCAGCAGGGACACGCCTTCCTGGTTGGCCCAGGCGCAGAGGTTGGCGACCCGGAAGACCGCGGCCGGTCCGGCCGACAGGTCGACGGGGAAGCGCACGGCGTTGAAGCCCGCCGGCTTCAGCCGCCCCCACACCTGCTGGAGGACCTCGCTGGTCCCGGCGTGGGGATGCGCCTTCGAGGTGCTCGGGTAGGCCGCGCCGTCGACGGCCGAGCCGTCGAAGTCGAGATCGACGGCGTAGATCGGCAGCAGCGTGCTCGGCGTCGATGTTTCAGCCAGCGCGGCAGTGGCGAGGAGGCCCGACAGGACCAGGGCGAGAGCAGTGCGAGCCATCGTGTTACCCCCTTTGCCGAGGATTCTCGTTTATCTGCGGTATAAGGTGCCAAATAGCTCTCGCAACATCCGCGGGCCCGTGCCCCACGGGCCGACTTCACGGGCCGGAGAGCTCCGCCCCGCTGGAGCTTCCGACCCACCTTCGTCTGGGAGGTGCCCGGTGCGCTACCCAGCGCCGCTTTTCCTACTGGCAGTGCTCTGCGGGAC
>DASYUP010000123.1:0-2332 GCA_036001185.1 Thermoanaerobaculia bacterium | reverse complement strand
CAGGTTCCAGTCGAAGCCGGTGATCTTGCCGTCGGCGACCTCGAAATAGTCGTGGGCCTCGTGCAGCCGCTGGCGCAGGCCCCGCGCCACGCCGTAGCGCTCGCACTCGGCGTCGGGGGGGACGATGAGGGCGTAGACCTGCAGCTCCCAGAGCTCCCCGCTGCCGCCACCGCCGCCAAAGTCGGGGGCGACGCGGTAGGGCCAAGGGAGATTCCCGCCGTCGTAGCGGGGCTCGAAGCCCGTCTCGACGCTGCAGTCGTAGGCCACGCCATGCTCGCGCAGCGCCGGGAAGAGCGGCGGGCCATATTCGAGGAAGGGGGCGCGGAAGCCCATCGGCACGTCCGCTGGCACCCCCAGCCCGGTCGCCGGATCGGCGGACCTTCCGGCGTCGAACGGCCGGGCCAGCCAGTCGGCGCAGGTCACCAGCTCGGCTCCCCATTGCGCACTGCTGAACCCGCTGCCGTGGGCGTGCTGATGGGTGTGCAGGGCGATCTCGTGGCCGGCATCGACGGCGGCGCGGAGGGCGCGCTTGACGTACTCCGGCCGGTCGACGCCGACCTCCTCGAGGTAGCGCGTGGTGACGTAGAAGGAGACCCGCGCCGGGGTGTCGTCGTAGGTCTGCGGGTTGCCGCCGCCGGCCGGGTTGCGCCGGCCGGCGAGCAGGTCGACGACGAAGCGGATGCCGCCCGTCGTGGGCGAGCCCGGCATCCCCGACGTCCCGTTGTCGTCGAAGCCGAGGACGACGAACTGCGGCACCTGGCTGGCGGCGAGGCCGCTGGGAGGCGCCGAGGAGGCGGTGCCGCCGCTGGGGTCCGGGGGCGGTTGGGCCTCCGGGGAGCGACGAACTCCGCTACAGCCGAAGGCGAGCCCCCCCAGCGCCAGGGCGACGACGACGAAAAGTGGTGCTAGACGGCCCAAGCCGGCATAGGATACGCCACATGCGAAACACGAGGTGGATCGTTTTAGTACTGGGGGTTGCTCTGCTCGCCCATGGCTGCGCTGGCAACCCACGTCCGCAGACCACCCCGCCGGCCGAGCCGCGCCTGCAGGCCACGGCGACGGGAGCGGCCTCGGGGGTCTGCGTCGATCCCGCCAGTGCGCCGGTGGTGTCGGCGCCGGCGGACCCGGCGTGCGCCAACGCCACGCTGCTCGCCTACGACGGCCTGCTGGTCTTCGGCCCGCACCCCGACGACGAGGTGCTCGGCTTCGGCGGCCTCGAAGCGGCCTTCCGCGCCGCCGGCAAGCCGGTGGCGGTGGTCGTCTCGACCGACGGCGATGCCTACTGCGAGGCCTGCCGGCTGTGGAAGACCAGCTCGGTGCACGGCCAGACCTGCAACGCCCTCGAGCTCTCCAACCTCGCCACGCCGGCGGTGGACAGCTTCGGTGAGGTGCGGCGCGGCGAGAGCGCCGCCGCCGCCGCGGCGCTGGGCCTGCAGACGCCGACCTTCCTCGGCTACCCCGACACCGGCCTCGCCGCGGCGTGGAAGAACTACAGCGCCCACGACCTCGCCAAGCCGCTGCGGCGATCCGACTTCTCCAAGTGCAGCAGTTGCGAGCAGTGCAACGGCGGCTACGGCGAGGGGCCGGCGACAGAGCTCACGGCCACCACCCTCATGGACAGCCTGCGTCAGCGGCTGGCGGCCACCTCCGAGCACACGCTGATCGCCACCACCCACTGGCTCGACGCCCACCCCGACCACTCCGGCCTCGGCAACTTCGTGCGCACCCTCAACGCCGAGCTGCCCCACCCGCGCGCCGTCGCCTACGCCGTCATCCACGCCCACACGCCGAAGACGATGGCGCACCCCGACTGCTGGTATCCCGGACCGACAGCGGTGGCCTGCCGATGCGCCGGCGACGAGAAGTGTGCGACCGCCGACCCCACCTGGGTGACGACGCTGCAGCACCACCGCTTCCATCCCGATTGGGCCTGGATGCCGCCCGACGATGCCGCCTATGGCGAGTGGAAGCAGCTCTGCCTGGCCCCCGCCCTCTACGAGGGTGAAGCGGCGGCCAAGCTGCACGCCGTCCAATCCTACGGCTCGCAGCTCGGCACCCTGGCGCGCAGCGGCAGCCACCCGCCCGGCATCTCGGCGCTCATGGACTGCAGCGGCTACCTGATCTCCTTCGTGCGCAAGACGGAACCCTTCGTGCTGGAGGACCCGGCTGCCGCCACCGCCGGCGCCGCGGGTCGGCGATGAAGAGCGTCCGCGAGCTGCTCGATTCGCCCGAGCTCCACGCCGTGGTACGCCGGCGCTGGGTGGTTTCCCTGACGCTCACGGCGACGCTCTTCCTCGCCTACTACGGCTACATCCTCCTCGTCGCCCTCGAC
>DASYUP010000122.1:0-3752 GCA_036001185.1 Thermoanaerobaculia bacterium | reverse complement strand
CGCCCCGCTGCCCATCGAGCGCGGCGACTTCTTCGCCGACGTCGCGCGGGCGCGCGACTTCGACGTCGCCCGCGAGCTGGGCAAGATCGGCAAGCCGGTCGACAAGGGCGAGTGGGGAATGACGCCGCCTACCGTCAATGCCTACTACGACGCGTCGATGAACGACATCAACTTCCCCGCCGGGGTGCTGCAGCCGCCGCTCTACGACCCGCGCTCGGACGCCGCCCCGAACTACGGGAACACCGGCTCGACGGTCGGTCACGAGCTCACCCACGGCTTCGACGACGAGGGCAGCCGCTTCGACGCCGCCGGCAACCTGCGCGATTGGTGGACCAAGGAGGACCGCGCCGAGTTCGAGAAGCGCGCCGCCTGCGTCGCCGACCAGTACGCGCAGTACGTGGTCGTCGACGACATCCACATCAACAGCAAGCTCACCCTCGGCGAGGACCTCGCCGACCTCGGCGGCACCGTGCTCGCCTACGAGGCGTGGAAGAAGTCGGTAGCCGACCAGAAGCTGCCCGACAAGGACGGCCTCACCCCCGACCAGCGCTTCTTCGTCGGCCTGGCGCAGTGGGCGTGCGGTGACGAGCGGCCGGAGAGCAAGCGCCTCAACGCCAAGACCAACCCGCACTCGCCCCTCATCTACCGCGTCAACGGCCTGGTGGCGAACATGCCGGAGTTCGCCCGGGCGTTCGCCTGCAAGGCCGGCCAGCCGATGGCGCGGGAGAAGGTCTGCCGGATCTGGTAGCCCGCGTCCATCGGCGGCGGCCTGCGGGTTAGGGCTCCGTCTGAGAACGTCGCGGTCCGGGCGGGGGCGCCCCCTGCCCCTTGAGGGGCAGGGGGTCGGGGGGATAGGGGTGGAATGAAACCAGGGGAGGGGGTCGGGTGGGGGGCGGCAGTGCGCTTTGCGCGCGGGGCGGGCTAGGCCTCGGCCAGGGCGACGGGGGCCGGCGCGCCGCGCAGCTCTTCGAGGAAGTGCAGCTCCTCCTCGAAGCCGGCGACGATCGCCTCGGGGTCGGGGATGATGCTGGCGTCGCTCGTGACGCCCAGCCGCACCTCTCCGGCGAAGCTCATGATGCTGATCCCCAGTCCGAGCCGGCCGCTCTGCGGCACCCAGAAAGTGATGCCGGAGATCGGCTGGCCCGCCACGTAGAGCTTGACGGCCGGCCCGGGCACGCTGGTGAGCACCGCCGTCCCCTTGGTGCCGAAGATGCGGATCACCAGATCCTGCAACGGCTTCGGCACCCGGCCGAGCAGGCCGAGCACGGTCATCACCACCACCGGCTCCACCGAACGCTTGAGCTTGCGCATCCGCCGCTGCAGCTCGTGCAGCCGCTCCCGCGGGTCGGCGATGCCCACCGGCAGGGGCAGGAACATCAGCCCGAAGCAGTTGCCCAGCTGGCTCATCTGCGATAGCGGCCGCAGCGACACCGGCACCACGGCGCGGAACGAGCGGCCGTCGACCGGCTGGCCGTGCTTCTGCAGGTAGCGCCGCAGGCCGCCGGCGATGGTGGCGAGCAGCACGTCGTTGACCGTGCCGCCCACCGCCTCCTTGGCTGCGCGCACGTGCTCGAGCGACACCGCCCTGCTCCACGCCACCTTCTTGGCGCCGCCGAGCTTGCCCTTGAACGCCGTGCGCGGGTCGGGCCAGCGGAGGGAGAGCTTGGCGAAGGCGGGCAGCGACGCGGCACGCCGCAGCCAGCGATTGCTGGCGGCGAGCGCCTCGGCCGGCCGCACCAGCATGCGGGCCCCCTCGGGCAGCAACTGCTCGAGGTGGGTGAGGGCATCGGCGGGCGCCAGCGGCGTCTCGCCAAAGAGGTCGGCGAGCGGGTTGTCGCTGCCCCAGGCGCCCTCGCCCTGCCGCAGGTCGCCGGCGGCGTCGAGGTCGGTGATGGCGAGAACCAGCAACGTCAGGGCGATGCCGTCGCCCATGCAGTGATGGATGCGCCAGAGCAGCGCCGAGCCGTGGCGATAGTTGTGCACCAGGTGCACCTGCCAGAGCGGCAGCGCGGGCGGTAGCGGCTTGCTCATCTCGCCCTCGACGAGGGCCTGCAGCTCGTCGTCACCGCTTCCCGGTGGAAGCGACCGCTCGAAGACGTGCGCCGCGGCGTCGAAGCCCGGCACCTCCTCCCAGTCCCAGCGCGTGGCCGAAAGGCGAACCGCCCGCTGCCGGAACTTCCGCACGCCGCCCAGCCGCGTACCGAGCGTCTTCCGCAGGCGCGCCAGCTCGAGCGGCGCGTCGAAGAACATCACGCCGTTGATCACCATCAGGTTGGCCGGCTCGTCCATGCGCAACCAGGCGCGGTCGATCGGCGCCATCGGCTGGGGAGCGGAGACAGCGACCTGCGGCGGAGTCACGCCGGGATCATACGTCGGCGGCAACGCCGTCACGGGCGTGCCCGTCGCTCTTTTCGGTGTAGGGGGGCAGCTTGCCTGCCCCCGGGTGGGGGTCTTGGATCCCGCACCGCCCCCCACCCGGGCGGAGACGAGCTCCGCCCCTACCCCGGAGAGGATGGAGCGTCTTCGCTCGCGGCGGCCACGGTCGGCAGCAACCCCTCGAGCCGATCGAGGCTCGCCTCCAGGCGGTCGAGCGTCTCGTGGCCATGGCGGCCGTTGCGGTGCGCCGGCAGGCTCTGCCAGATCGTGCGTTCTTCGTCGACGAGCACCTCGCGGCGCAGCCGTAGACCGTGGCGGGCGAGCACCGGCTCCAGCGCATCGGCACGCGCCCGCAGGTCGCGGCGGGTGGCCTGGTAGGCGTGCTCGCACACCGCCTTGCGCGAGGAGAAGGTGAAGATGTTGGTGAAGAACATCCGGTAGTCGTCGCGGCGGGGCTCGAACAGCATCACGTCGGCGGCGGGGTAGCGCTCGGCGTAGGCGGCGAGGCCGACGCGCAGCCGCGAGTGGATGAGCGTGCGGAAGGTCTGCGACAGCACGGCGCCGAGCCCCTGGTCCACCAGCCGGCCGCGCTTGCCGCCATTGCCGTTCTCGAGGTCGACGGGAACGATGGGGTTGACGCACAGCACCAGCCGCGCCCCGTCGTCGAGCGCCACCGAGGCGTGCAGCGTCTTGAGCAGCACGCCGTCGACGTAGTGGCGGCCGTCGATCTCGACCGGTGGGTAGAGCCCGGGCAGGGCCGTGCTCGCCTGCACCGCCAGTGAGATCGGCACGGCGTCGAGACCGGGGTCGCCGAAGCAGGCGGCCTCACCGGTCTCCAGCTCGGCGGCGACGACCACCAGCCGATGCGCCAGCTGGCGGAAGTCGTCGGTGCGCCCCGGCGCCGCGTAGAGCTGACGCAGGTACTGGCGCACCGGCTGGCCATCGAGCACCGCCACCGGCAGCGCTGCCGCGAGGCGCAGCAGCGAATCGGCGAGCGGCCGCTGCGCCGGGCTGCGCGCCCACTCGCGCAAGGCGTCGAGGAGCAGCCCGGGCACGCGCGTGCCGCGGCGGAAGAACTCCCCCACCGCCGGCTGCAGGAAGGTCTCGGGCAGGAACGGGTGCTCGCGCTGCTCCTGCCGGCCGCGGGCGACGCCGGAGAGCGCGCGGCACATCTCGCCGATGCTGATGCGGTTGGCGAGGTTGGCGGCGACGCAGGCGCCGGCGCTCACCCCGACGTAGATGTCGAGGTCGTTGAGATCGAGCCCCTCGATCGCCTCCTCGAGCGCGCGCAGCGCGCCGATCTCGTAGATCGCCCCCTCCGGCCCGCCGCCGGCGAGCGCCAGGCCGATGCGGTCGCTGGCGGCGGATGGCATTAC
>DASYUP010000121.1:0-4823 GCA_036001185.1 Thermoanaerobaculia bacterium | reverse complement strand
TCGAGGTCGCGGAGGTCCATCGGCGGGTGATCGCCGCCGGCGGTCCGGCGCTGCTCTTCCGTCACCCTGCCGCCGATGCCGAGCTGCGCCGCCGGGTGGCCGGCGAGCCGGTGGCGCTCGTCCGCGGCGGCGCGGCCGAGGCGATCGTGGCTCCAGGCGCGAGCGGCGGCTACGACGTGCCGCTGGTCACCAACCTCTTTGGCACGCAGCGCCGCGTCGAGCTCGCCTTCGGCCGGCGGCCCGAGCGGTTGCTGCGCCGCCTGGTCGGTGCGCTCGAGACGCTGCTGCCGCCCTCGCCCGCCAAGCTGTGGGCGGCGCGCGATCTCCTGGGCGCGGCGCTCGGCGTCGGTTTCCGCCGCGTGCGGCGCGGCCCGGTGCTGTCGCGGGTCGAGCGCGACGTCGACCTCGGCCGGCTGCCGGTGACCACCTCGTGGCCGGGCGACGGTGGCCCGTTTCTCACCCTGCCCCTCGTCTACACCGAGCACCCGCAAGGGCACGGTAGCAATCTCGGCATCTACCGCCTGCAGGTGCACGGGCCGCGCGCCCTGGGTATGCACTGGCAGATCGCCAAGGGCGGCGGCTTTCACTACGCGGCGGCGGAGGCGCGCGGCGCGGCGCTGCCGGTGACCGCCTTCCTCGGCGGCCCGCCGGCGCTGCTGCTCGCCGCGGTGGCGCCGCTGCCGGAGAACGTGCCCGAGCTGCTGCTCGCCTCGCTGGTCGCCGGCGCGCGCTTGCCGCGCTGCGCCGGGCCGGGGCCGCATCCGCTGCTCGCCGGCGCCGAGCTCGCCCTCGTCGGCCGCGTGGCGCCGGGCCGGCGCCAGCCCGAGGGGCCGTTCGGCGATCACTACGGCTACTACTCGCTGCGCCACGACTACCCGGTCTTCGAGGTCGAGGCCCTCTGCCGCCGCGCCGACGCACTACTGCCGGCGACGGTGGTGGGCAAGCCGCGGCAGGAGGACTTCTACCTCGGCGACTTCCTGCAGGAGTTGCTGTCGCCACTCTTCCCGCTCGCCATGCCGGGGGTCGCCGACCTCTGGTCGTACGGCGAGACCGGCTATCACTCGCTGGCGGCGGCGGTGGTACGCGAGCGCTACCGGCGCGAGGCGATGGTGTCGGCCTTCCGCATCCTCGGCGAGGGGCAGCTCGCGCTCACCAAGTTCCTGCTGCTCACCGACCGGCCGGTCGACCTGCGCGACTTTCGCGCCACCCTCGCCCACGTGTTGGCGCGTACGCGGCCGGAGACCGACCTCTTCGTCTTCGGCAACCTGGCGATGGACACGCTCGACTACACCGGGCCGCGGGTCAACGAAGGGTCGAAGGGGGTCTGGCTCGGCCTCGGCGACCCGGTTCGCGAGCTGCCGCGGGAGCTCGCCAGCGCCGCGGCATTGCCGGCGGGTGTCGGCGAGGCGCACGTCTTCTGCCCCGGCTGCCTGGTGCTCGGCGTCGACGTGGCGCTGCCCGCCGCCGGCGAGCCCGGGTGCGCCGAGGCCTTGCAGCGGATCGCCGCCTCGCCGGCGCTGTCCTGTTGGCCGCTGCTGGTGGTGAGCGACGAGCCGCGGCGAGCCGCCGCCTCGCCAATCAACTTCCTGTGGACCACCTTCACCCGCTTCGAGCCGGCCGCCGACCTGCACGCGGCGAGCGTGCAAGTGGTGCGCAACCAGCTCTCCTACGGCGGCCCGGTGCTGCTCGACGCGCGCACCAAGCGGGGCTTCCCGGCGGAGCTCTTCTCGTCGCCGGCGGTGGCGGCGCAGGTGGAGCGGCGGTGGAGCGAGTACTTCCCGGCCGGTGGCGTGGGGATGGGGGACTCGGGGCGCGGGCACCTCGACCGCTGAGGGGCGGCTATCCGGTCGGCGTGGGCGGCGTGCAGGGGCGGCCGTTCCTCCGCCGGGTGCAGCGCCTCCAGGCGCAGGCCCAGCAGCTCCTCGCGCGTGTAGCCGAGCTGCTCGAGGGCCCGCGGATTGCCGTCGAGTTACGGGTCAGGGGAGGGAAGGTTGCGGGCCCTCCGCGGCCGTCGGGTCGGTGGCGAACAGCTCCTCCACCAGCACGGTGGCGTAGCTCCCCGGAGGGAGCACGAAGGCGAGCTCCAGGGACTCTCTCCGATGATGGTGAGAGACCTCGGTGACCGGCACGCGCAGCGGCCGGCGGCCGCCCGGCAGCAGGTGCCCGCGCAACCGGGGCAAGGTCGGCACCCAGGGGGCGCCGCAGGAAGCGGCGGCGGCGCGCTCGCGCTCCAGCGGCTCGCCGCGCGGGGCCCGCATCTTGTGGCCCAGCAGCGGGCCGGTGGGGCTGAGGTCGAAACGATCGGCACGCGACTGCAGTTGCTCGATGGCGTTGCCCGGCATGGTGGGTCCTCCCACCGGGAGCAGGGCGCCGCTCGCGTGCACGAGGGCGAGATCGCCGGGGAGAAGTTGCCGCGGCGGTGCCGGACGCCGGCGCAGGGCCTCGTTGAAGATTGCCGCCTGCAGGGCGGAGAGGTAGAGGCGCTGCTGTCGGCGCCCGCCGGGCGCGGTCTCGCCACGCAGCAGGGCAGCGCCGCGCTCGACATTGCGACCGTCGTCGCCGAAGCGCTGGGCCCCGAAGCGGTTGGGCAGGCCGTGGAGGCTGATGTCGGCGAGCCGCGCCGCGGCCGCCGCGGCGTCGCCGGCAGCGACGTCGCGCACGACGAGGCGAAAGTGGTTGCCGATGAGCTCGCCCAGGCGCAGCCGCTCGCCGTGGGCGACGGCGCGCAGCACGTGCCAGCCGTCGCCGGCGAGAGTCGCGGCGCGCGCCGGCGGCAGGCCCGGCACCGACAGCCACTGCCGCGTCACTGCCTCGCGATCCTTGCGGCCCGCCCAGCCGACGCGCCCGGGGTCGACCGCGGCGGCTGCCGCCAACGCCCCAGCAACCTCCTCGGTGGTGCGCAGCCGCTTCTCGACCTCCACCCAGGTGTGCTCGCCGCTGCCGCTGGGGGTGTAGAGCGGCAGCTCCTCGACGAGGAAGTCCTCCGGGGTGGACTTGAGGCGGGGCACGCCGGGAGCGTATGCCGTGAGGAGGCCGGAGTGCGGGGCGACGCCGTGCGTGCCGCTGAGGCCCGCGAGGTGCGGCGGGTACAATGGCCTCCCGATCCCGAGAAACACGATGTCGATGGTCGCCAGCGAAAAGTGGGAGCAGATCGCGCTGTTGCCCGAGGGCCAGCTCGCGGAAGTTCCCTATCCGGTGCTCCTGCTCGCCCTCTCGCGCGTCGGCCGTAGCGGCGTGCTCGAGCTGCACCGCAAGCCGGTGGAGAAGCGCATCTTCTTCGCCGAAGGGGTGCCGGTCGATTGCCGCTCCAACCTGGTGCACGAGACCTTCGGGCGCTTCCTCGTCGGCGCCGGCAAGCTCTCCGAGGAGGACTTCCGCACCGCCCTCAACGACTCGCTGGCGCGCGAGGTGCCGCTCGGCGAGGTGCTGCTCGAGCGCGGCGCGCTCGACGCCGGCGAGCTCTACAAGCTGCTGCAGCAGTGCCTGGCGCGCAAGCTGCTCGACGGGTTCACCTGGCGCGAGGGAACCTTCAAGCTGTCGGGCGAGGCCGCCGAAGTCGACTCAACGCTCAGGGTCAAGGTGCCGCAGCTGATCCTCACCGGCGTGCTCAAGCTCACCCCGCTCGACGAGGTCACGCGCGGCATCCGGCCGTACTTCACCGAGGCGGTGGCGCGTCACGCCGCGCCGGCGGTGGCCGAGGAGGAGCTGCAGCTGCGCGGTCCGGCGGCCGAGGTGCTGGCCGCCGTGCACGAGAAGCCGCTGCGCATGGACGAGCTGGCGACCAGGCTGCCGCAACTGCCCGCCAACGACCTCGGGCGGGTGGTCTACGCGCTGTCGCTGCTCGAGCTGGTGGTGCCGGCGAGCAAGGTGGCGGCGCGACCAGCGGCGCGGCCCGTGGCGCCGCCGGCGAGCGCGCAGCCCGCCAGCGCCGCGGCCGAGCGCGACGAGGTGATGATGACGCGGCCGATCTCGCGGCCGACGGGGGCGGCGGCGCAGCTCTCCGCGGGCGAGCTCGACAAGGCGCGCAACCGCATCCTCAGCGCCTTCCTCTCCTATCGCCGCAAGGACGCCTTCGACCTGCTCGGCGTGCAGGAAAACGCCACCACCGAGGGCGTCGAGGAGGGCTGGCTGCGCTTCGCCCAGCTCTTCGCCCCCTGGCCGCTCGAGCTGCAGGCGCCGCCCGACCTGGTGGAGAAGGCGCGGGCGCTCTTCCTCGCCGGCAGCGAGGCCTATGTCGAGCTGCGCGACGGCGAGTCGCGCGCGCGGCTGGCGCACAACCGGCAGGCGGCGCGCGCGCAGCGCGCCAACCAGCCGCGCGCCACCGGCATCCAGACCGACCTGCTCGACCCCGAGGCGCAGTTCGAGAAGGGGATGGAGATGCTGGCGCAGGGACACGACCGCAAGGCGCTCGAGTTCCTGCAGTACGCCGCCGACCTCGATGCCCAGAACGCCGTCTACCGCGCCGAGGCGGCGTGGTGCCGCTTCCGCGTCCTGGGGGCCCGCGACCAGTCGCTGCAGGATCTCGACGAGGCGGTGCGCGCCGATCCCCGCTGCGGCCTCGCCTGGTACTACATGGGGATGATCCAGGGCCAGAGCGGCCGCGCCGCCGAGGGGGAGGAGAGCCTGCGCAAGGCGATCAAGCTGATGGCCCCGGACCGGCGGCCCATCGACGCGTTGAAGGAGTTGACGACGAAGAAGCGGTAGTGGGTGGCCGAGCGTCTTCGTTCCTATCCCGCGAGCCACGCCGCCAGCCTTGCCTTCTGCTCCTCGCTGGCCTGCGGGTCGGGCTGCAGGCGCCAGCCTTCGCCGGGATCGATGCCGAG
>DASYUP010000120.1:0-4976 GCA_036001185.1 Thermoanaerobaculia bacterium | reverse complement strand
GGTGCCGTCGGGCCCGAGCAACGCGAAGCGTGCGAGCAGCCCTGCCCCAGCCAGGGTGCCGGGCTCGCGGCGCTGGTGCTCGTACCAAGCGACGAGATAGCCCGAGCCGTTCCAGGCGACGGTGGGGAAGATCGACGTCGTCTCGTTCTGGCTGACATTGATCGGCGGGCCGAGCGGTGCGAGGGTGGTGCTGTTGCGGCGCTGGAAGTAGATGTCGTCCTGCACGCCGTCCTCGCGCGCGTCCCAGGCCACACCCCACTCCCCGTCGACGCTGTTCCAGGCGGCTGCGGGGTAGCGGGCCCAGGTGGCGTCGCTGCCCGGCAGCTTCTGGGCGCAGACCTTCGCCGCGGTCGACGGGAAGGTCGTGGCGGCGGCGACCTTCGAGATCCCGGCGTCGCCGGGAACGAGTGTCACCAGCCGGTAGTAGTAGAGCGTCGCCGCCGACCGGCCGGTGTCGGTGTAGGTGGTGTCGTTGGGACCGACCGTCGAGGCCGTCGACCAGCTGGTGCCGTCGAGGGAGCGTTCGACGCGGAAGCCGGTTTCGTTCATGCCGGGGTCGATCCACCGCAGCTCGATGGCGCTCGCCGACACCGCCTGCGCGTAGAGGTTCGTGGCGGCGTTGGAGAGGATCACGAGAGAGCCTCCGGTGAGCGTGATGCCGCCGTCGGCCACAGTCTCGTCGATGGTGCCCGCCTCGTTGGCGAGCAAGGTGACCGCGGCGTCGAGGGTGAACGTCACGGTGCCAGTCGGCGGCGCCGGCGCCACCGTGTAGGTCGCCTGCAGGACGAGGTTTCCGGGAGCCGGCGCGTCGAGGTTGAAAGGGACGGGGTTGCTCGACTCGGCGAAGGAGCCGAGGTAGCTGGCAGTGCCGGCAGTCGTCGGGTTGGACTCACCCGCCTTCGGTGTCAGCGCGGCGAGCAGGCCGGCGCGCGACAGCGAGAGCGACGAGAAGGCGCTGGCCGGCGAGTAGGCGATCTTGATGGAGAAGCTCTGGATCTTGGCTCCCGCGGCCTGGTCGACGCCGAGCGGCGTACCGGACGTGTCGCGCACATAGACGATCTGCATCGTCCCGGTGGCGCCTGGCGCGAGCGTCGCAGGCAAGCTGGAGAGGCGGATCTCGTCCGCGGCATGGGCGGCTGTCGCCACGGCGAGACCGGTGACGAGCGCCCAGGCAACGGACTCGGCGGCGCGCCGCCGCAGGAGCCCGGGTGGGGGGTTCGACCGTCGCCATCGTGTTGGGCCCATCGGCCCTCCCTTCTCCCTTCGGTGCCGCGGGAGCCGGAGGCACCACGCGAGCAGATCGATCGACTCATGACGTGGCGCGTTGCGGCGAGCCAACGCACCGACCGCGATGACTCGGCCGACCTGTTGGAAACATCTTGACGCGAGCCTGTACCTTCCGAAGTGGTGGTGTCAAGCCTGTTGTCACCGCTGTTGCGACGCAACCTGGCGCGACTCTCGGGCCGGCCCTAGCCGAGGGTCTAGAACGGACTTGCGGTCGGGCCGCGGCCGATCTGGCGGACGGCCTCAGCGCGGGGACACGCCGCCTTCCTCGTCCTCGCGCTCCCCGTCGGCGGCCACGGCCAGGTCCTCGTCGATCGCCGCGTCGTCGAGCAGGTCGAGCTGCAACGGGGCGCCCTCGGTGATCTGCAGGACGCGGGTCGACGTCGTCGCCGGCAGCTCCTCGACCTCGCGCAGCTTGCGCTCCATGGCGCGGGTGCGGGCGCCGGTCTCGGTGAGGGTGCGCGAGGCGGTGCCGAGCTGGCGCCGCACCTTGTCCAGGACCTCGCCGAACTTGCCGAACTCGGTCTTCACCGCGCCCAGCACCGTCCACACCTCACTCGCCCGCTGCTCGATGGCGAGGGTGCGGAAGCCCATGCGCAGGCTGGAGAGCAGGGCGGCGAGCGTCGTCGGGCCGGCGACCACCACGCGGCAGCTGTCCTGCAGCTGCTCGACGAGGCCGGGCTGGCGCAGCACCTCGGCGTAGAGGCCCTCGGTGGGGAGGAAGAGCACCGCGAAGTCGGTGGTCCACGGCGGCGCCACGTACTTGTCGAAGATGGCGCGGGCGCAGAGGCGTATCGTGCGATGGAGCTCGGCGAGCGCGCTCTGCACGGCCTCGGCGTCGACGGCGTCGCCGGCGGCGACCAGTCGCAGGTAGGCCTCCTGCGGGAACTTCGAGTCGATGGGCAGCCAGACCGGGCGCTCGTGGGCGCCGCGGCCGGGCAGCTTGACGGCGTATTCGACGCGCTCCTCGGAATCCTCCTTGACCCGCACGTTGCGCGCGTACTGGTCGGGGGTGAGGATCTGCTCGAGGATGGCGCCCAGCTGCACCTCCGCCCAGGTGCCGCGCGTCTTGACGTTGGTGAGCACGCGGCGCAGGTCGCCGACGCCGGCGGCGAGCGCCTGCATCTCGCCGAGGCCGCGGTGCACCGCTTCGAGGCGGCCGCTGACGATCTGGAACGATTCGCCGAGCCGCTTCTCGAGGGTGCCGTGGAGCTGCTCGTCGACGGTCTTGCGCATCTCCTCGAGCTTCGCCTCGTTGCGCTCCTGCAGCTGGGCGAGGCGGCTGTCGACGGTGGTGCGGATGGCCTCCAGGCGCCCTTGCATGGTGTCGCCGGCGACGCGCAGCTGGGTGTCGAGCGCGGCACGCACCGCCTCGAGCGCCGCCCGGTTGCCGGTGGTGAGCCCCTCCACCTGCCGCGCGATCTCCTGCAGCTGGCCGCGCTGCAGGGCGCCCAGCTCGGCCAGCGTGCGCACCTGCGTGTCGGTCGCTCCCCTCAGCGCCTGGCCTACCTCTTCGCGCAGGGCGCGCGCGGCGTGGGCCGCCTCCTCACGGCCGGCGCGCAGCTCCGCCCGCAGCGCGTGCTCGAGGCGGGGGTCGGCGGCGGCGTCGCGCCGCCGCTGCAGGCGCCAGACGAGCAGCAGCGTCGCCAGCGCGACGAGCAGCGCAGAGCCGGCGAGGAGCAGCTGAACGGACACGATGCGTCGATTGTAGCCGGTGGTCTCGAGGCTCGCGGACGCTGTGTCATCGAGCACTGGCGCCCCCACCTCGCCGCCGCCTACAATGGCGACGCTCCGCTACCCCGCGTGCCACGCACCATGTCCGCCCAGAGCATTCGCGCCCTTCGCGCCACCGAGCTCAAGCTGCTGCAGGAACGCACCAAGCTGCAACGGCGCGTCGAGGAGTCGCTGTCTGGCCGCGAGTGGCAGCCACAGGCGGTGCACGAGGTGAACGCGCGGCTCGAGCAGGTGGAGGCCGAGCTCGCCAGCGTGCGCGCCGAGCTGCGCGAGCGCGAGCGCGCCGAGCCGGCATCCGGCAGCGCCCGCTGAGCACCATCCACGGCGGTCGCGGCAGCGCGTGAAGCCGCTGCCGCCCGCTCAGGCGGCGTCGAGCACGACCCAGGCGGCGGCGCCGCCGGCGGCCAGGGCGCTCGCCAGCACGCGCCGCGCCGGCGGCAGCGTCGTGCCGTCGTGGGGCAGCAGGCCGAGCTCGGGGTCGGGCTCGGCGAAACCGGCAGTGCGCCAGGCCGGGGCGCCGGCGGCGGCGAGCACGGCGGCTGCCAGGTGGCCACCGGCGTATTCGCCGGTCACCCCCTTGGGTGCCAGCACCGGCGGCAGCGCCGGTCCGAAGAAACGGCGCAGCGCAGCGGCTTCCAGACGGTCGCCGGCGACCGTTCCCGACGCCCCCGACACCACGCGGTCGATGCTGTCCGCCGCCACGCCCTGCCGCTGCAGCCCGGCCAGGAGCCGCGCCGCCAGGGTCGCCTCGCCGCGGCCCCAGTCGTGCGCCGGGGCGGTGGCGTCGAAGGCGCGTTCGCCGGCAACGAGGCGGGCAAGGATGCGGGCGCCGCGGGCACGCGCTTCTTCCTCGCGCTCGAGCAGCAGCACCACCGCGCCCTCGGCGGCGACGGTGCCGGCGCGGCGGCGGTCGAAGGGGCGCGCCAGCTCGCCCTCGGGCGAGGGTGGCGCGAGGGCGCGGAAGCGGCCGAGCAGCGCGTGCACCAGCGGGTTGATCTCCTCGCAGCAGCCAGCGAGGGCGAAGCGGCTGCGGCCGAGGCGCAGCTCGCGGGCGGCGAGCAACAGGGCCTGCAGGGCGCCCGCCTCGCGCTGGGTGACCGCGGCGTTGGCGCCGCGCGCGCCGGTGGCGAGCGCCACCTGCGCCGCCGGGGCGTTGGCGACGCTCTCCGAGAAGAGCGACGGTGACGCGGTCTCGGGCCCCTGCAGCACGATCTCGCGCACCAGCTGCTCGGCGAAGCGGGCAGTGCCGAAGGCGGTGGCGAGCGCCACCGTCGTCGGTGCGGTGGCGAGGGCGGCGCGGTCGAGGCCGCCGTCGGCGAGCGCCATCTCCGCCGCCGCCACCGCGTAGCGGGAGGGCCAGCTCAGCCGCCGCGCTCGCGCCGGCGGCAGCCAGTGGGCGAGGTCGACGTGCTGCGCCAGCGCCGCCTGCCGGGCGGTGCCCCGAGTGTGGAACCCCGCGGCGGTGTCGATGGCGGTGCGCGGAGCGCTGCCCGCCGCCAGGGCCGCCGCCAGCGCCTCGCGGCCGGCGCCGCTCGCCAGCACGACGCCGAGGCCGGTGATGGCGACGCCGCTCACGCCGTCGCGCCGTCCTCGTCCCAGCGGGCGAAGAGCAGGGCGGCATTGCTGCCGCCGAAGGCGAGGTTGAGGGAGAGGCCCACCCGCAGGCCGCCGTTGACGGCCGCCGCCGCCAGCGCCTCGCCGAGCACCAGCCGCGCCGGCGACGCCGGGTCGACGCTGCCACCCGGCGGTGTCGGATGGACGCAGGCGTGGCGGAGACAGAGCACCGTCGCCACCGCCTCGATCGCCCCGGCGGCGCCGAGCAGGTGGCCGATGCTCGCCTTGGGCGCCGTCACCGGCAGTGTCGCGGCGCGCTCGCCGAAGGCCGCCAGCAGCGCCTGCCACTCGGCGGCGTCGTTGAGCGGCGTGCCGGTGCCGTGGGCGTTGACGTAGCCGATCTG
>DASYUP010000119.1:0-14448 GCA_036001185.1 Thermoanaerobaculia bacterium | reverse complement strand
CCCCTCTCAACGCCCCCGCAGGGGAATCTTCCCCCTTGCGTCCGTCTACCTTCACAGACAGCCCCGATGGCTGGCCCGGCCGATCGACCGGGCCCGCCCGGCGCGCCCGACCGCTGGAGGTTCCCATGGACGCCCCCAAGCTGCGCTCTTGGTGTCTCGCTGTCGGCGCGTTGCTGACTGCCGGCTCGCTTTTCCCCGCCCCCAGCGCGGCCGCCCCCTTCGTCCGTCGCGAGATCCACAAGCTCTCCGCGCCGCAGGTCGACGCCTATCGCAAGGGCGTGGCGCTGATGATGTCGCGCCCACAGACCGATCCCACGAGCTGGCTGTACCAGTCCAACATCCATGGCTTCCCGACCGACCCCTCGTCGTTCTGCGGCCCGATCATCACCCAGTCGCAGCCGGCGTGGGCGTCGTGCCAGCACGGGCAGTTCTTCTTCCTCGCCTGGCACCGGATGTACCTCTACTACTTCGAGCAGATCCTGCGCGCTGCGGTGCGCACGGCGATGAAGAACCCCACGTACGACTTCGCGCTGCCGTACTGGGACTACGCGGCTGACGGGGTGCTGCCCGAGCCCTTCCGCAAGCCTGGCGATGCCAGCAACAAGCTCTTCGTCGCCGAGCGCGCCTGGGCGTGCAACCAGGGGCTGACTTGCGTCGACATGCAGACCGCCTCGTCGACCGTGGCGATGACGCGGATCCCGTTCTGCAACTGTGTCTCGAGCGGCGCCTGCTGCCCGGGGTGCACGCTCGGCCAGTTCCCGGACCAGACGTTCGGCGGGCAGCTCGTCTCGCAGCCGATGCACTTCAACAACCGGTTCGGCATGCTGGAGCGACAGCCGCACAACGTCGTGCACAACGCCATCGGCGGGCCCTCGGGGTGGATGACGGATCCCGACTGCGCGGCCCGTGACCCGATCTTCTGGGTGCACCACGCCAACATCGACCGCCTCTGGCAGGTGTGGCTGAACCAGGGCGGTGGGCGGGCGAACCCCATCGACTGCAAGCAGATGACGGGGCCACCGTTCACCTTCTTCGATGCCGCGGGCAAGCAGGTGACGATGACGGCCTGCGACGTGCTCGATATGGCGAGCCAGCTCGACTACGTTTACGAGGAGCTGCCGGTGAACAACGTGCAGCTCTGTTCGTCGGCGGGCGGTAAGCCGGCGCCGGCGCCGCCTCCACCGCCCAAGGTGTTGACGGCCATGCCCGAAGGCGAGGTCAACCTCGGCAACGCCCAGGTGACCGTGAGGTTGCCGCTCGACGAGGAGGCGCGCACGCGGCTGGGCGCGATCGTCGCCGCCGAAGGGGAGACGCGGGCGCTGCTCGTCGTCGAGGGGATCCAGTTGCTGCGCATGGGCGCCAACTTCGCGGTCTACCTGAACGTGCCCACCGAGGCCTCGCCGAACCCGGAGTCGCCCAACTTCGTCGGCCTCATCGGCCTCTTCGGCAAGCCGGAGCATGGCGACGAGGCGGTGATGACGTTCGACATCACCGACAAGCTCGAGCTCCTGCGCGCCGCGGCCGCCGAGGCGCCCGCCGAGGGCGAGGGGGAGGCGAGCGAGGCTGGTGAGGCGGGAGAGTCGGGCGAGGGTGGCGCTACAGCAGAGTCGAGCACGCCGGCAACGCCGGGCTTCGCCGACGAGCTGACCGTCACCTTCGTGCGGCACAATCTCGACTCCGGAGAGAGCCCCGCCGCGTCGGAGCCGTTCATCCGCTTCAGTCGGGTCTCGCTGGTCGAGCAACCGGCCGGCCCCAGCGGCTCGGTCTAGCCGCCGGGCCGGCGCTCGAAGGTGATACGGCCACGCCGTCTGTCGGGTTGCAGTGCCCGGCGGGTGCCGCCCGCTGCGAGCCGCGGCGAGTGTCAGCGAGCGCTCCGCGCCGTGCCGCGATAGTCTCGACTCAGTCCATCATGCGCATCTTCCTCACCGGTAGCACCGGCTACGTCGGCAGCGCGGTCGCCCGCGCGTTCGTCGCCGCCGGCCACCAGGTCACCGGCCTGCTGCGCTCGGGCCGGGGCGCGGGTGCCCTCGCCGCCCTCGGCATCACGTCGGTCGAGGGCGATCTGACGCGGCCCGAGTCGTTGCGCCGCCAGCTCGCCGGTCACGACGTCGTCGTCCACATCGCCTTCGACTACTCGGTGAGCCTCGCCGAGGGGGTGCGCCGCGACCTGATCGTGGCCGACGAGATGCTCGACGCAGCGGAGAAGGCGCGCCACCCGCAGCACGTCGTCTACACCGCGAGCTGCTACGTGGCGGGCGGCACCGCCGAGCGGCCGCTCACCGAAACATCCGCCGTCGCGCCGGGGGCCGCCGGCGCCGAGCGGCAGCCGGTCGAGAAGGAGGTCGTCACCGCCGGCGGCGCGGTGGTGCGGCCGGGAATGGTCTACGGGCTCGCCGGCGGTGCAGTGTCGGAGCTGTTCGTGCTCGGTCGCACGGCGGGCTTCGTGCCCTACGCCGGCGACGGCGAGAATCACTGGGCGATGGTGCACGTCACCGACCTCGCGGCGCTCTACCTGCGCGTTGCCGAGCAGCGGCTCGCCGGACCCTTCAACGCCATCGACGGCGTGCCGATCACCAACCGGCGTGTCGCCGAGCTGATCGCCGCGGCCACCGGCGCGCAGGCGGTGAGTGAGCTGCAGCCGGCCGCGCGCATCCGGTGGGGCGACTTCGCGGCGACGCTCATGCGCGACGTCTTCGCCGACGCCCCGCGCTCGCGGGAAAAGGGGTGGGCGCCGCGGGTGCGGAGCTTCGAAGGGGCGGTGGCGACCGGCGAAGCGTTCACCCGAGGGTAGCCAACTGGGCTTCCTGAGAAGCGGCGAGGCTCGCCCGCGCGCCAGGCCCACGCGTGCCGCGGCCGCCCGAGGAGTATCGTCTCCCCAATGACCGGCCCCGGCTCCGTCGTCGCCGCGCGCCGCTTCCACGGCCTGATGCCGCACCGCGTGCGCGAGGTGCTGCTGGTCTCCTCGCCCTACGACGCCTTCATCCTCGAGGAGGACGGGCTGCTCACCGAGCAGGTCTTCCTCGAGTACATGGACGTCAGCCAGCCGGGGGCGCCGCGCTTCACGCACGCCCGCAGCGGTGCGGCGGCGCTCGAGGAGCTGCGGCGGCAGCGCTTCGACCTCGTGCTCACCACGGCGGCGCTGCCCGACATGACGGCGCGCGAGCTGGCGCGCGAGGTGAAGACGCTGCGGCCGGGGCGGCCGGTGGTGCTGCTGGCCCTCGATCGCAGCGACCTCTACCGGCCGGGGCAGCCGGGGACCTGGCGCACGCTGGATCGCCAGCTCTTCGACGGCGCCTTCCTGTGGAGCGGCGACGCCAAGATCCTGCTCGCCATCATCAAGTCGGTCGAGGACCGCGAGAACGCCGACCACGACATCGAGGAAGGCGACGTGCGGGCGATCGTCATCCTCGAGGACTCGCCGCGCTACTACTCGTCGTTCCTCGGCATGCTCTACAAGGAGCTGATGCTGCAGTCGCACTCGCTGTACGCCGAGGGCGCCGACGAGATGGCACGGCAGCTCTACATGAAGTCGCGGCCGAAGGTGCTGCATGCCACCACGTTCGAGGAGGGGGTGGCGCTGTTCGAGCGCTACCACCGGCACGTGATGGCGGTGATCTGCGACATGCGGCTGCCGCGGGGCGGGGTGCTCGATGACGACGCCGGCCTCGAGTTCACGCGGCTGGTGCGCGAGAGCGACCCCGAGCTGCCGGTGCTGTTGCAGTCGTCGGCGGGGGTGGGGGCGCAGCGGGCGGCGGCCATGGGCACCGCCTTCCTCGACAAGCACTCGCCGACGCTGCTCGCCGAGCTGCGGGAGTTCCTGCGGCTGCAGCTCGGCTTCGGCGACTTCATCTTCCGTTCGAGTGAGGGCGGGCACGAGATCGCGCGGGCGCGCGACCTGCGGGAGCTCGAGCAGCAGCTCGCCACGGTGCCGGAGGAGTGCGTCGTCTACCACGCGGCGCGCAACCACTTCTCAATCTGGTTGCTGGCGCGCAGCGAGTTCGACCTCGCCGAGCGTTTGCGCCCCAAGCGACTCGCCGACTTCGCCAGCGTCGCCCTGATCCGCGAGTACCTGATCGGCCTGCTGCGCGCCGCCCACCAGCGCGCCGTCGAAGGGGTGGTCGCCGACTTCAGCCGCGAGGACTTCGCCAGCCAGCGTTTCGCGCGGCTGGGGCAGGGGTCGATGGGGGGGAAGGGGCGCAGCCTCGCCTTCCTGCACCGCACGCTGGTGGGGACGGCGCGCGACGACTTCGGCGGTCTCGAGGTGCTGCTGCCGCGCACGCTGGTGGTGGCGACCGAGCACTTCGGGCGTTTCCTCGAGGGCAACGATCTCGCCGCCTTCGCCGCCCGCGCCGGCGACGACGGTGAGGTGGTGCGCCGCTTCCTCGCCGCGCCGCTGCCCGAGGAGCTCGAAGCCGATCTCGAGGCAGTGATCACGCGGCTCACCGGGCCGCTCGCCGTGCGCTCGTCGAGCCTGCTCGAGGACTCGCTGCACGTCGGCATGGCCGGGCTCTACGAGACGGTGATGGTGCCCAACGTCGACCCCGACCCGCGGCGGCGGCTGCGCGAGCTCGCCGGCGCGGTGAAGCGGGTCTACGCCTCGCTCTTCACCCGCGCCGCCCATCGCTACCTCGAGAGCACCGGTCACCTGCCCGAGGAGGAGAAGATGGCGGTGGTGGTGCAGGCGGTGGTGGGGCGCCGCCGCGGCGACCGCTTCTACCCCAGCTTTTCGGGGGTCGCGCAGTCGTACAACTTCTACCCCTTCGGGCCGCAGCGGCCGGAGGAGGGGGTGGCACACCTCGCCCTCGGCCTCGGCCGCATCATCACCGAGGGGGGGCGCTGCCTGCGCTTCTCGCCATCGCGCCCGGAGGTGCTGCCGCAGTTCGCCACCCCGAGCGCGGTGCTCGGCAGCTCGCAGAACGGCTTCTACGCCCTCGACCTGCGCGCCGAAGGCGGTACCGGCGCCGACCGCGTGCGCTGGTTCGACCTCGCCGTGGCGGAGGCCGACGGCGTCCTCGCCGCCGCCGGCAGCGTCGTCTCGCCGGAGGAGCAGCGGGTGCGCGACGATCTCACGCTGGCCGGCCCGCGGGTGGTGACGTTCAATAACCTGCTGCGTCACCGCGCCATCCCGCTGGCGGAGGCGCTGGCGCGGCTGCTGGAGATCGCCCGCCAGGGGCTCGGGCGCCCGGTGGAGCTCGAGTTCGCGGGCGACATGGGGGACTGGGGACGGGCCGGCGCGAGCGGCGGGTCTGCCGGCGGTCGCCGCGAGCCGCCGCGGCTCTACCTGCTGCAGCTGCGGCCGATGGCGGAGCTGCGCCCGCCCGGCGGCGACGCCCCCGACCTGCCGGACGAGCGCTGTCTCTGCCGCGCCTCGTCGCGGGCGCTGGGTCACGGCGCCTACGAGGGCATCCACGACCTGCTGCACGTGCGGCGAGACGCCTGGGAGCCGCGCCACAGCAAGGCGATCGCCGCCGAGATCGGTGCCCTCAACGAGACGCTGCGCGCCGCACGCCGGCCGTACGTGCTCATCGGCCCGGGGCGCTGGGGCACCGCCGATCCGTCGCTCGGCATCCCCACCGAGTGGGCGCAGATCTCGGAGGTCAAGGTGCTGGTGGAGGCCTCGCCCGCGGGCTACGACGTCGAGCCGTCGCAAGGCGCGCACTTCTTCCAGAACATCACCTCGCAACGGCTCGGCTATCTCACCGTGCCGCCGGGCGCGGACGCCGGCAGCGGCCGCGCCGACTTCCTCGACTGGCAGTGGCTGGAGGCGCAGCCGGCGGCGACGACGACGCCGTTCGTGCGCCACCTGCGCTTCGACGCGCCGCTGCTGGTGGAGCTCGACGGCGCGCTGGGGTGGGGCGTGATCGGCAAGCCGGCGGGCTGAGCGAGCGAGGAGCAGACCGCCTCCGCCATCGCGAGGAGCAGACCGCCTCCGTCATCGCGAGGAGCGAAGCGACGAAGCGATCTCGACGTCGAGATCGCCACGGGCCCCCCGGGCCCTCGCGATGACGAGGGACGGGGATCCAACAACTGCCGCGATGGGTCGCCAGCGTCGATCCGCGGCCGGGTAAACCGCCGCCGCCGCCCGCGAGCGCCGTCGTACGTGCGGCGATTCTCTGCTTTCGGTGTAGGGGCGGGGGCTCGTCCCCGCCCGTCTTCGGCCCGATCTTGCCGACGTCAAACCACGCGAGCGGCCCCGCGGCGCCTCCGGAATCCGGGATCGCCCCGTTCAACGCGCCGTAGCGCCCGTCGCTGGCGGCCCGCAACTCGATGCCGCAGCGGCTGCGCCACCGAGCTGCGCCGCGGGCACCGTTCTTGACTACCGCGGTCGAGGACCACGGGAGAGGCCTTCGCGGTTGCCGATCCGGCGCCGCGCGCATCCAACCTTCGGGAAGAGCTGGAACCCAGGAGGTGCCACGCGATGAGCCGCACCCTTCGCCCGCCGGGAGCGACCCTCCACCGCAGTTGGCTGCTGTCGCTCGTCCTCGGCACCTGCGGCGTCGCCGCCGCCCAGCAGGTGACACTGCCGCTGCCCCAATACGAAGAGCTGCGGGCGCGGGCCCATCCACCGGCGGAGGAGACGCCACCACCGCCGGCGCCCTTTGCGCTGGAGAGTGCCGAGGTCACCATCGTCGCCGGCGCTGACAACGCCCGCGTTTCGCAGGCGCTCGACCTCGTGGTCTACGGCGAGGGCGAGCAGTCGGTGCCGCTGGGCGAGGCGGGCTCGCTCACCGCCGCACGCTTCGGGGCGTTGGCGGGGCGGGTGGGCACCGGTCCCGAGGGCTGGACGATGGTGGCGCGCGGGCGCGGCCGCTGGCGGCTGACTCTCGAGTCAGTGGTGACACTGCAACGCGACGAGACGGCCACGCGCCCCACCTGGCGACTAGCGCTGCGGCTGCCACCCGCGGCGCTGGTGCGCGGCAGGGTGACGGCGCCGGCGGCAGTGGAGGAGGTGGAGCTCGCCGGCGACGGGCTGCTGCGCGGTGACCCCCGGGAGGGCTGGAGCTTCGTCGTCACGCCGGGGAAGGAGCCGACGACCCTGACGCTGCGCGGCCGGCGCACGCTTCCGGAGACGGCGAAACTGCCACTCCGTTTCGACGCCAGCGCTGTCACCGACGTGACGCTCTCGCGGACGCGGATGCGGGTCCACGGCTGGGTGCAGGCGCGGGTAGCGCAGGGGCGCCTGGAGACCTTGCGCCTCAGCGTGCCGGCCGGGCTCGAGGTGGTGTCGGTGGAGGGGCCGATCGCCGGCTGGACGGTGGAGCAGCCGAGCTCGACGGGAGCTCCGACCCTGGTGATCACGCCGCTCGAGCCGGTGGAGACCACCCTCGCCGTCGACCTCGCTCTCGAGGGCCACCCGGCGGCCAGCTTCGCGAGCCCACTGCTGCTGGCGCTGGGCAGTCACCGCACGCTGCTGCTCACCCGAGCCGCGCCGGAAGGAGACGCCCTGCTCCGCGTCGCCGAGCCCGGCGCCGCGCGCACCGCCACCGCCGCCGAGAAGGCGACGCTGCCGGGGGCCCTGCGCGGCGGCGCGCCGCTGCTGGCGATTCTCGACAGCGCCCGGCCACCGCGCTGGGAGGCGGAGTGGCCGGAGCGCGCCGAGGTGCTGGCGGCGCAGGTCGACCGGCTGCTGGTCGACGCCGCCGTCGGCGAGTCGGGTCGAGCCGCCTACCAGCTCTGGGCGGAGGTGCGCAATCGCGGCGCGCAGCAGCTCGTGCTGACGCTGCCGCCGGGGTTCGAGCTCGTCGACGGCAGCCGCGACGGCGAGCCGGTCGCCGCGGGAGCCGGCGCGCAGGGGCTGGTGGTGCCGCTCGCCGGTGGCGAGCAGCGGCAGGTCATCCATGTCGCCGGCGTGCTGCCGCTGTCGCTGGCACCGTCGCGCGGCGAGCTGGCGCTGCTGCTGCCGGCGCTGTCGGCGCCGGCGGCGCGCGTCGAGGTGCGGCTGCTGCTGCCCGGCGGCCACGCGTACGCGCTCGCCGACGAGACCCGCGGCGGCGGTGTCGGCGCGCCGCCGGACTGCGGCGAGGCGGCCGCGCGCCGCAACGCCGTCACCGCCAACGTCATCGCCCAGCAGATCCGCATGGCCGCGGCACTGCCGCCGACGACCGGCGCGTTGTTCGCTCGCCCACCAGGATTCGCCGAGCTGCAGGCGGTGTGGAGCGCGGTGTCGGCCAGCCCGGCGCCGCTTGCCCTGCGCATCCGCAGCCATCGGGAGGAGACGCCATGGTTCTGAGACCGCCACCGCTTCGCCTCGTCGCCCCCGTCGTCGTCGCCAGCGCGTTCGCTGTCCTCCTTGCTGCACCTCTCCCGGCGGCGGACGCGCCGCGGCCCGGCGAGGTCACGCTGCCGCTCGGCGAGTACCTGAGCCTCGTCGATCAAGCGGCCGCCGCGGCGCGTGCCCGGGAGCTGCGTGCGCAGGCGGCGCCCGCGCACGCCGAGGTGGTGGCGCAGCGCGCCACCGTGCGGGTGGGCGAGCGCGAGGCGGAGGTGGCGGTCGAGCTCGAAGTGGAGGTGGCGGGGCACCCGGCGCAGCCGGTGGCTCTGCCGTTCGCCGGCTTCCCCACGACGGCTGCCATCCTCGTCGACGGCCGGCCGCTGGCTGCCGCGGCGGTGCGGGCGGCGGCGGGTGGCGCCGTGCAGCTCGTGCCGCCGGTGCCGGGTCACTACACAGTGCGCTTGGAGGGGCGCGCGCCGATCACCGCCGAGGCCGGTGTCGGCCGGCTGGCGTTGCCGGCAGTGGCGGCGCCGATCGCGGTGGCCGACGTCGACCTCGCCGCTGATGCGGCCTGGAGCGCTCCCGGAGCTGTCGTTGCCGAGGACCAGGTGCAGGGCGCGCGCCGTCACCTGCGGCTCGCCGGCAAGCGCGGCGAGACGCAGGCGCTCGAGCTGCGGCGCCACGTCGATAGCGTCGAGGCGGAGAAGCTGCTCGCGCGCACCGTCCTGCTGACCCTCGTCGAGCTGCGGCCGGAGGGGCCGCGCCGCCACGACGTGGTGCTCTACGAGGTGTCGCGCGGGGCGCTCGCCAGCATGACCGTCGAGCTGCCGCCGGGGCTCGAGCTCGGGGCCGTGGCGAGCGACGAGGGGGAGGCGGTGCCGGTGGTGGAGGGGAGCCAGGTGACGGTCCATCGCCGCCGGCAGCTGCAGGGGAGCGGCTACCTGGTGCTCACCTCGGCGCCGGCCAGCGCGACGATGCCGCTCGCGCCACCGAAACCGGAGCTGGAGGTGCGCGCCCGTTACTTCGCCCTCGCCTCGTCGATCGCCGCCGAGGCGCGGCCGCAGCCGGAGGCGGCGTGGAGCCAGGTCGACCTCGACGACCTGCCGCCGCTGCTGCGCGAGGGGCTGCAGGTGATCGACTTGCTGGCCGCCTGGCGCGCGGTCGGGGAGGCTCCGGACGCCCGGCTGCGCGTCGTCGAGCTGCCGGCGGCGCCACGCGTGGAGGCGACGGTCGAGCGCCGCGAGACGACCACCCTGCTCACCGTCGACGGCACGCTGCTGCACCGCGACCGCTTCGTGCTCGCCACTGCGCCGGCCATCGGCAGCGTCCTCGAGCTCACCCTGCCGCCGGGGGCCACCCTCTGGTCGGCGAAGGTGGGCGAGCAGCCGGTGCGGCCACTGCAGCGTGGCGCCGGCATTGCCATCCCGCTGGGCTTCGGCGAGGGGCCGCGGACGGTGGTCGAGGTGGTGTGTGTGCAGCCGCAGGCGATCCCGCGTGGGCGCTCGGTGCTCGCCCTCGAGCTCGCGCAGGTCGCGCTGCCGGTGCTCGACCACCGCTGGCGGCTGCTGCTGCCCGAGGAGGCACGGTACCGCTATCGCGATGGCGACCTGCGGCCGGCGAGCGAGCCGGTCGGGACAGGGGCCGCCTACTACGACATGGACGACTTCCGCGTCAGCTCCTCCGAGCTCGAGAAGACTCCCACCGTGACCGACCGCACGAACGGGCCGCTCTCCGCCGGCCCTGGTGGCAACGCCGCTGTCGTCGGCAAGGTGGTCGACGACCATGGCGAGTCGCTGCCAGGGGTCACTGTCACCCTCGGCTCGCTGGCGCTCGGGCAGCCCCTGGTGCAGGTCTCCAACTCGCAAGGGTTCTTTCGCTTCATCGGGCTGCCGGCTGGCAACTACCAGGCGAAAGCCGAGATCGAGGGGTTCTCCTCCGTCGACTATCCGCGCGTCGTCGTCACCGACGGGCGCATCACCCAGCTCGATTTGACCCTGAGCGCTGCCGTCGAAGAGGCCATCACTGTCACCGCCGAGGCGCCGCTGCTCGACGAGCGCCGGCTGTCGACCGGCGCCACGATCAGCGGGGCCGAGCTCGACAGCGGAGGTGGCAGCGGCGGGGGCGGCGACGTGGGCCGCAGCTGGCGCCGGCGCGAGGAAGCGGCGCGAGCCGCCGGCACCGGCAACAAGGCGCAGTACGCCGCCGGCGCGCGCGACCTCCAGCAGGGCCTCGTCGGCGGCGTCAAGCCGCTGCCGATCGTCATCCCCGAAGGCGGCAAGGCGCTGTTGCTCACGGGCGTGCTGCCACCAGCGCGCGTCGCCGTCGAGCTGGAGGTGCGCGCCAAGCGGTAGCGCCGCACCGACGTGCGGTTGGGTAGTTGGTAGGGGGGCAGCTTGCCTGCCCCCGGGTGGGGGGCGGTGGATTCGCGCGCGGGAGAGGCTAGGCCGCCGCGCGCGCCGGGGCGGAGCTCGCGCGCCCCAGCCGGCGCCGCGCCCCGCGGGCGAGGGAGAGCTTCAGCAGCGGCGGCGTCACCACCGTGGTGACGATCACCATGATCACCACCGCCGTGTAGGTGGCCGGGCCGACGACGCGACGGCCGTGCAGCATGAGCTGCGCACCGATGCCGGCGAAGATGAGGCCGACCTCGCCGCGCGGCACCATGCCCACCGCCACCGACAGGCGGTCGCGGCCGCGCTCGACCACGCCGCCGGCGCAGGCCATCTTGCCGAGCACCGCCGCCAGCGTCAGCAGGGCGGCGAGGCCGAGCGCCGGGACGTTGGCGAAGGTCGCGAGGTCGACCTCGATGCCCATGCGGACGAAGAAGATCGGCACCAGGAAGGTGGTGATCGGCCGCAGCACGTCGTCGAGCGGGTGCTCGCCGCGGTCGAGGAAGTCCCGGTAGTGGACCTCCTCGAGGATGAGGCCGGCGGCGAAGGCGCCGACGATGGTGGCGAGCTCGATGGCGTTGGCCAACCAGGCGAGCAGGAAGCAGAAGGCGAGGCTCGCCACCAGCAGCATGCCCCGGGTCTGCAGGCGCGAGGCGAGGCGGAACAGGCGCCGCGACACCCAGCCGCCCACTACCAGGGCGCCAAAGAGAAACAGCGTCGCCTTGGCGACGATCGCCAGCAGGCTGGCGGCGTGCAGGGCGGTGCCGCGGTCGGCGGCCCGGATGCTGCCGGCGACCACCGCCAGGATCACCAGCCCCAGCACGTCGTCGATGACCGCCGCGCCGAGGACGATCCGCCCCTCGCGCGCCTGCGCCTTGCCGAGGTCGGTGAGCACGCGGGCGGTGATGCCCACGCTGGTGGCACAGAGCGTGGCACCGATGAAGACATGGACGATGGTCGCCTCGTGGGGCAGCAGCCAGGCAGCGACCCCCCAGCCGAGGACGAAGGGAGCGACGACGCCCAGGCAGGCGACCAGCAGGCTCGACCAGCCGACCGAGCGCATCTCGGCGACGTTGGAGCCGAGGCCGACCTCAAAGAGCAGCAGGACGACGCCCAGCTCGGCGAGGATGCGGATGCCGCCGTCGGTGGCCAGGAAGTCGAGGCGATGGACGCCCAGGAGGGCGAGGTTGCCGAGCAGGACGCCGGCGAGCAGCTCGCCCAGCACCGGCGGCTGTCGCAGCCGTTCCGCCGCCCAGCCGCCGAGCTTGCCGGCCACCAGGATGAGCAGCAACCCGAGGAGCACGGGGGCGACCGGGTTCGCTTGCATGGCTCGACGGACGGCAGTGGGCTTTCGCGAATGAGTGGCGGCGCGCCGGGGTCGACGGCGCGCCGCCCACCCGTTGCTGCTAGCCCCTGGCCAGTGCCGGCGCTCCGGCAGGTGCCGTGGCCGGTGGCAGCGTCTCGTCGATGACCGAGCCGCCGGCTCCAGGCGCCAGGGCGAACTCGGGGTAGGCGAGGGCGCCCATCTCGGGCAGGTCGAGGCCGGCGATCTCGGTCTCCCGCGAGACGCGGTTGCCGATGATGGCGTCGAGCACCTTGAAGAAGGCGTAGAACGCCGCGAAGACGAAGACGAAGCAGGTCAGCGTGCCGACGCACTGGGCGAGGAACTGCCGCGCATCGCCGTAGAAGAGGCCGGTGACGGTGCCGGGCACGCCGTTCCAGCCGTCGCCGTATTTGCCGTCGGCGAAGAGGCCGAGCGACAGCACGCCCCAGGCGCCGTTGACGCCGTGGACCGAGATGGCGCCCACCGGGTCGTCGACCTTGAGAGTGCCCTCGACGAAGAACACGGCGAGGCAGACGAGGACACCGGCGATGGCGCCGATGAGCATCGACACCGGCGCGGTGACGAAGGCGCAGGGCGCGGTGATGGCGACGAGGCCGGCCAGCATGCCGTTCGCCATCATGCTGGGGTCCGGCTTCTTGAACTTCCACATCATGTAGAGCATCGCCGTGATGGCGCCGCCGGTGCCGGCGAGCATGGTGTTGGTGGCGACGACGGCGATGCGCAGGTCGGTGCCGGCGAGCGTCGAGCCGGGGTTGAAGCCGAACCAGCCGAAGGCGAGGATGAGCGTCCCCACCAGGGCCATGGGGATGTGGTGGCCGGGGATTGCCACCGGCTTGCCGTCCTTGGTGTATTTGCCGAGGCGCGGGCCGAGGACGATCGCGCCGGCGAGCGCCGCCACCCCGCCCACCATGTGCACCACCGACGAGCCGGCGAAGTCGACGTGGCCGTGGCCGAGGCCGAAGTTGGCGCCCAGCTGCGACAACCAGCCCGCACCCCACACCCAGTTGCCGAACAGCGGGTAGACCAGCATCGACATGAAGAAGCCGTAGACGAGGAAGGAGGACCACTTCCAGCGCTCGGCCATCGCCCCGGTGGGGATGGTCACCGCGGTGTCCATGAACACCATCTGGAAGAGGAAGAGGGCGAAGACGCCGACGTCGTAGACGTCGCCGCCGAGGAAGAAGCCCCTGGTGCCGAAGAGCCCGAAGGACTTGCCGAAGAGGGTGATGGCGTATTCGTGGTTGAGGCCGGGCGTGCCGCCGAGCGCCCCCACCGCGCCGACGCCGCCCATCTGCAGGGCGAAGCCGCAGATCCAGAAGCCGAGCATGCCGACGGGGTAGACCATGTAGTTCATGGAGAAGGTGTGGGCGGCGTTCTTGGCGCGCGTGAACCCGGTCTCCACCATGGCGAAGCCGGTCTGCATGAACATGACGAGGAAGCCGGCGAGCAGGGTCCAGACGATGTTGATGGCGATCTTGTTGTGGCCGACGGTCTCCATCACCTCGGGCAGGGTGGGGTTGGCGGGATCCTTGACTGGCACGTCGGCGGCGGTGCCGGTGTTGGCGCCGGTGGGATCCGGGCCCTTGGGGGGCGCCGGCTCGGGCGCCGTCTCGGCGGCGGGGGCGGCTACCGCGGCCGCCGGCAGAGCGGGGGCTGCGGCCGCGGCCGGGGCCGCGGCGGCAGGCGGCGGTGCTGCCTGAGCGTGACTGCTGGTGGCCCGCAGGCCCCAGACGGTCAAGCCCAGCACCACGCCGATGACGAAGCTACCCAGCATTCGCTTTCTTTGCATGCTCATGGAAGACACCTCTTGCCCCTCGTAGGGTTAGCGGATTTCGATCGGATGGGGCCGGCGCGTCCCTAGAGAGCGACCTCGCCCCGTTCGCCGGTCCGGATGCGCACCACTTCTTCCAGGCTGGTGACGAAGATCTTGCCGTCACCGAACTTGCCGGTGCGGCCGGTGGCGACGATGGCGTCGACCACGCGCGCCGCCAGCTCGTCGGGGACGGCCACCTCGACCTTCACCTTGGGCAGGAAGTCGACCTTGTACTCGCTGCCGCGGTAGGTCTCGGTATGCCCCTTCTGGCGGCCGAACCCCCTGACCTCGCCCACTGTCATGCCGACGACACCCACTTCCTGGAGCGCGTTCTTCACCGCGTCCAGGAGATGGGGACGCACGATCGCCTCGACCTTTTTCATTCCCCCTCCTTCTTGGCCAGTCGTTGAGTGCCATGCCCGAGGGAGACGAGCAGCGCCTGCTCCACCTCGGCCAGTGATTCCTCGCCCAGCTTCCGCTGCCGCTCATCGGTGACGTAGAAGACGTCGTGGGCCAGCGCCTTGGCCGTCGCCACCTTGGCGAAGGTGATGTCGAGCCCGAGGGCGGCGAGGGTGTCGGCGATGGTGAAGGCGAGCCCCGGCTGGTCGGGCGCCGTCACCTCGACCACCGTGGCGACGGCCGAGGCCTCGTTGTCGAAGCGCACGACCGGGTGGCGCGCCGCCCGCCCCCA
>DASYUP010000118.1:0-2476 GCA_036001185.1 Thermoanaerobaculia bacterium | reverse complement strand
GCGGCGGCGGGGGTGGTGGCGGCGGCGGGCCGACGCCGCCGACGCAGCCGCCGCCGAGCGTCACCTTCGCACCCTCGTCGACCGGAGCGGGGATCGGCCTCGCCCAGGGAGCGACGACCACCAGCTCGACGCTGGTGCTGGAGGTGCGGGCCACCCAGGTGACGGCGCTCTATGGAGTCGCCTTCGACCTCACCTATCCCAACGCGCTGCTGCGCCTGCAGGGATTCCGCGCCGGCACCTTCCTCTCCAGCGGCGGCGCCCAGATCTCCACACAGGTGGCCGAGAGCTCGCCCGGGCATCTCGTCGTCGGCCTGTCGCGGCTGGGCCCGGCGCCGGGGGTCGACGGCAGCGGCGTGCTGCTCGAGCTGCAGCTCGACGCGGTGGCGAGCGGCACTGGCGCCTTCGCCTTCAGCAACAACGCCGCCTACCGCCCCGACGGCTCGGTCCAGTCGGTGGGCTGGAACGCCGGCTCGGTCTCGGTGGTGCGGTAGGGGCCATGGCGGCCGCCGGCGGGGAGGGCTCGATGGGCCAGGCCCAGGGGAGAGAAGCACGCTTCTTCAACACCCTGGGACGCCGGCTGCAGCCGCTGCGCCCGCTCGACCCGTTTCGAGTGGGGATCTACACCTGCGGGCCGACGGTTTACAACCACGCCCACATCGGCAACCTGCGCACCTTCCTCTTCGAGGACGTGCTGCGCCGCAGCCTGCGCTACCTCGGCTACCACGTCACGCAGGTGATGAACCTCACCGACGTCGACGACAAGACCATCCGCGGCGCGCAGGAGGCCGGCGTGTCGCTCGACGAATACACCGCCCCCTTCATCGACTCCTTCTTCGCCGACCTCGACGCGCTGCACGTCGACCGCGCCGAGCTCTACCCGCGGGCCACCCGCCACGTGCCCGACATGATCACCCTCATCGAGCGTCTGCTCGCCGCCGGCGTCGCTTACGAGAGCGACGGCTCGGTCTGGTTCCGCATCGCCGCCGACCCCGACTACGGCAAGCTCTCGGGCGTCGACCTCGAGCAGGTCAAGCAGGGCGATCGCGTGGCGAGCGACGAATACGGCAAGGAAGACCTGCGCGATTTCGTCTTATGGAAGGGGGCCAAGCCGGGGGAGCCGGCCTGGGACTCGCCGTGGGGCCCCGGCCGCCCCGGCTGGCACGTCGAGTGCTCGGCGATGAGCATGAAGTACCTGGGCGAGACCTTCGACATCCACTGCGGCGGCGTCGACAACATGTTCCCGCACCACGAGAATGAGATCGCCCAGAGCGAATCGGCGACCGGCAAGCCCTTCGCCCGCCTGTGGCTGCACTCCGAGCACCTGCTCGTCGACGGCCAGAAGATGGCGAAGTCGGCGGGCAACTTCTATACGTTGAAGGAGCTGGTGGCGCAGGGCAAGGAGCCGCGGGCGATCCGCTACCTGCTGCTGTCCGTGCACTATCGGCAGAAGCTCAACTTCACCTTCGAGGCGCTCGAGGCGGCGGCCGCCGCGCTGCGGCGCATCGACGATCTGCGGCTGCGGCTGCAGACGGCGAGTGAAGGAGAGCAGGAGCGGCCCGACGTTGCCGCGCTCGCCGCCACCCTGCGCGAGGAGTTCGCGGCCGCCCTCGCCGACGACCTCAACACCTCCGCCGCCCGCGGCGCCCTGTTCACGCTGGTCAAGGGCGCCAACGTCGCCATCGACGAGCGGCGCCTGGGCAGCGGCGATCGCCAGCGCCTGCTGGCCGCTCTCACCGACGTCGATCGCGTGCTCGGCGTGCTCGATGCCGCGCAATGGGCGAGCGGCGAGGCCACCGGTCCCACCGACGCCGACGTCGAGCGGTTGGTCGCCGAGCGCAAGGAGGCGCGGGCACGACGCGACTTCGCACGCGCCGACGCCATCCGCGACGAGCTGGCGGCGCAGGGCGTGGTGCTCGAGGACGTCCCCGGCGGCACCCGCTGGAAGCGGGTGAATCCTCTGAAGCACTCGCCTCGCGAAGTGTCGTGAGCGCCATGGAGGGCTTTGCCGCCCAGCCGCACACCGTCGGCCGCGGCCGGGTGGCGGAGGCGGCGGCGGCGCGCTGGCTGGTAGAGCAGGGCTACCGAGTCGTCGAGCAGAACCACCGCAACCAGGCGGGTGAGATCGACCTCGTCGCCTGGGACGGTGACACCCTCTGCTTCCTCGAGGTCAAGGCGCGGGCGGCGACCCTCTACGGCCCGGCGGTGGCGGCGGTGGGGTGGAAGAAGCGCCGGCGCCTCGCGCGCGCGGCGGCCCTCTACCTCGCCCTGCGCCGCCTCGAGCCGCCCTGTCGCTTCGACGTGCTGGGGGTCGAAGGCGACGGCGGCGAGTGGCGATTCACCCTCGTCAAGGACGCTTTCTGGATCGAGTAGCGAGGGCTCCCGCGCCGTCGCGGCGAAGCGGGAAGGAGGCGGGAGCTCGCCTTGACAGTCCCTGGTGCCGCCACTATCCTTTGCGGCCGAGCGGGAATAGCTCAGG
>DASYUP010000117.1:0-5730 GCA_036001185.1 Thermoanaerobaculia bacterium | reverse complement strand
GGAGGACGAAGACGCGGCGCGCCAGATCGGAGGCGAGGGTCTCCTCGCGGTAGAGAGCCTGCAGCACTCCGCCCCGGAAGCTCAGCAGGTCGGCGTTGGCGGTCGCGAACTGCTCCCAGGTGGTGAGCTCCGGCCGCCGCGCCTGGCGTTCGGCGATGAGGAAGAAAAAGGCGAGTGTGATGGTGGCATGGTAGCGCTCGGGGGCGCCATGGTGGGCGGCGAAGCGTTGCAGCGCGGTGGTGAAGCGCGCCAAGGCCTCGAGCGGCTGCAGCCGCTGCAGGTAGAGCCACGCCATTCGCACGTGATCGGCGTGGTGGAAGGCCTCGCTGGGCAGGGCGCAGGATTCGAAGGCGGCGATGAGGTCCCCCTCGGCGGTGTCGAGTGTCTTCGTTACCATGGTACTAAGATACCACAGTAACAGACAACCAGCCAGGGGCGACGGACCGCCGGGGGTGGATGCGAACCTTTCTCCGCTTCGCGAGCTCTCAACCAGTAGCAGCCATGGATCGACCGGAGACCCTCCTCGTCCTGCGCGCCCAGAGCGGCGACCGCGCCGCTCTGGGCGAAGTCTTCCAGGGTGTCCAGGATGCGCTCCACCGCTACCTCAGGCGCCTCACCGGCGATGCCTCCCTGGCCGACGACGTCCTGCAGGAGGTCTTCGTCAAGGTCTATCGCAAGCTGGCATGGCTCGACGACCCGGCGCTGTTTCGGCCCTGGGTCTATCGCATCGCTTCGCGTGAGGCGTTCAAGGCGCTGAAGGCCGAGCGCCGCTGGCGCGCGCAGATCCGCGACGAGGAAACGCTGGTCATGGTCGCCTCACCGGAGGAGCCGCCGCCGGCGACGGACGTCGCGAAACTCCTCGATCGGCTGTCGCCGGCGAGCCGCGGAGTCCTCATCCTCCACTACCTCGACGAGATGCCTCTGCTGGACGTGGCCGCCATCCTGAGCATTCCTCTCGGCACCGCGAAATCGCGGCTCGCCTACGGGCTGGCGACCCTGCGGCGCCTTCTCACGGAGAACACCAATGACCGCTGAACGCGATCGCCGCAGTTTCCGCAACGTCATCATCGCCTTTGCGATTGTCGAAGCGCTCGTTCTCGTCACCACGATCGTGCTCGCACTCAACAAGTGAAGGAGACTTTCATGACCGACGCCGACCGCGTCCGCCTGGCCGCCCTCGATCGCATCGACCGCGCCGAACGGCATTTCAAGCTCGCCTTCTTTGGCGCGGCGTGCATCGAGATCGCCTTCCTCGGCGGCTTCCTGCTGCTCGCCGACCTGCACAACCGAATGCATCTGCTGCTGCTGCTGGCCACCGTGGCGACTTACACCATCGTCGCAGCAGGGCTCTTTGCCCTCGGCGCGCACGTCAGCCGCAACACGCAGAGGGTGTTGCGCGCCATCGGCAGCGGGCAGTCGGTCTAGAGCTTGGCCAGCAGGTCGCGCCAGGCGCGGCCGCGGTGGCCGAGGCGGTCCTTGTCGGCCGGCGGGAGCTCGCCATAGGTGCGGGTCTCGCCGTTGGGGAGGAAGACCGGGTCCCAGCCGAAGCCGCCGCTGCCGCGTGGCGCCACCAGAGTGCCCTCGGTCGCCCCCTCGCCCAGCAACTCTCGGGCGCCGTCGGTCCACAGCAGGGCGCAGCGGGCGGTGACCCGCGCATTGCCCAGCGCTTGGGCGGCGTGGGCGATCCCCGCGGCGCCGAGCGCCTGCAGCATCCACTTCACCAGCGGCCCGGGGAAGCCATGCATCGCCGCCAGCTCGAGGCCCGTCTCCTCCACCACCACCGGGCGTTGCAGGCGCGAGAAGGCCTCGGCGCCCTTGGCGCGCAGCACCGCCAGGAGGTCGAGCGACTGCAGCTCGGGCAGGTCGAGAGGGGCGCAGTCGATGGGTCTGCCGAGGATGCGCTCGGCCTCGGCGCGCTTGTCGGGGTTGCCGGTGACGAGGGTGAAGGGGGGGAGGGCCAGGGGCTGCGCACCACGGGCGGGGACGAGCCCCGCCCCTACACCGGAGAAGAAGTCATTCGGCCCACTGCACGCGGTAGACCGGCACCTTCTGCACCAGCCCCCTGAGCTGGAACTCGCCCAGTGACTCGGTGCGGAACTCGCCGTCGGTGCCAGCGAGCTCGGCGAGGGTGGCGCCGCCGATGACGATCTCGCCGGGGCCAGTGGCCGCCTGCTCGAGGCGCGCCGCCACGTTGACGGTGTTGCCCAGCACCGTGTAGTCGACGCGGCGGTTGCTGCCCACGTCGCCCACCACCACCGGACCGCTGTTGAGGGCGATGCGCGACAGCAGCGGAGTGGCGCCGCGGCCGGCCCGCTCGTCGTTCCACTTCTTGATCGAGCGCTGGATGTCGATCGCCGTGCGCACGGCGCGCTGGGCGTGATCGGCCTGCGGCATGGGAGCGCCGAAGAAGGCCATCACGCAGTCGCCGATGAACTTGTCGAGGGTGCCGCCGTGGGCGAAGATCGCCTCCACCGAGTGGGTGAAGAACCCTTCGAGGACGTCGGCGATCTCCTCCGGCGGCAGGTTCTCGGCCAGCGGCGTGAACCCCACGACGTCGGCGAACAGCACGGTGACGCGGGCCGACTTGAGGCGGTGCACCGACTCCTCGGCGACGTTGCCCTGCGACATCACCAGCTCGATGACCGCCGGCGAGTGGTAGCGCTCCAGGCGGCCGCGCACCTGGCGTTCGAACTCGGCCCGCTCGGCGTAGCGGATGCGCTCCACCGCCACCGCCGCGTAGTTGGCGAGGGCGGTGAAGAGGTCGAGGTCCCCCTCGTTGAAGGTGCCGGCGTGGAAGGGGGAGTCCACCTGCATGACGCCGATGATGTTGTCGGAGGACCACAGCGGCGCACACATCGCCGAGCGGATGTGGTGGATGCGGATCGACTCGCCGGTAGCCAGCCGCTGGTCGGACTGCGCGTCGTAGGTGAGCAGCGCCACCCGCTCGCGCATCACCGCCTCGAGCATGGTCTTCGACACCGGCACCTCGGCGGGCCGGAACTCGATCTTGTCGCCCACCCGCGACACCTCGCAGTTGAGCTCGCCGGTCTGGTCGTTGCGCAGCAGGATGAAGCCGCGGTCGACCGACAGCGCCTCGAAGGCGATCGCCAGCACCTGATCGAGCACCTCGTCCACCGTGCTCGACTTAATGAGCATGCGGGCGAGGCGGGTGAGAATGCCGAAGATGGTGTTGCCGTAGGCCTGGTCGAGCGCCTTGCGCTTGTCCTCGCGCTTGCGCTCGGGGGTGAGCAACGCCTCGAGCCCGTAGTCGGCGGAGAAATCGGCGAGGCGGCGGACGATGGTGGCCGAGGAGATGCTGGGGATGGCGGCGGCACCGGCGGGGGGCGCCGGCGCGGCCCCCTCCTCCAGACGCAGCTGGGCGGTGGGGCTCGGGGGGTGGGTGAGCTCTCCCTCGACGAGAAACTCGAAGATGCCGATCTTCAGGCGGTCGGCCGAACGCACCGGCGCCTTCTTGACGGTGACGCCGTTGACCTGCACGCCGTTGGTGCTCTTGAGATCGTAGACGAACCAGCCGCCCGGCTCGCGGCGCAGCGCGGCGTGGCGGCGGGAAACCGAGAAGTCGGGCAGCACGACGTCGTTGTCACTGCCGCGCCCGAGGCGGACCTCGTCGTTCTCCAGCGGGAAGAACCGCTCCCGCCCGTCGATGACGCCGCGCAGCCGGTACATGGTGCGAGGCGATCTTAACAGGCGGAGCGGGCTGGCCTTCGCTCAGCGATCGTGTCGCGGAGTGCCGTCTCGGAAGGGTGTGGCGCACGGAAGAGAAGTGGCGCACGCGCCGGCGGCCCCCCTCCCGCTAGGTCAGTTTCCACCCCTATCCCCCGTCTCCCTGCCCCTCGAGGGGCAGGGGGCGCCCCCACCCGTCACCGACCGTGGTGAGCGACGAAGAACCAGGACTGAGGAACTGAAGAACCAGGATTCAAGAACTAGCGGGTGGCGGCTTCGCCCAACAGCAGCCAGAGCATGATCGCCTTCTGCACGTACAGGCGGTTTTCGGCCTCGTCGAAGATGTGGCTCTGGGGGCCGTCGACGACCTCGGCGGCCACTTCCTCGCCGCGATGGCAGGGCAGGCAGTGGAGGAAGACCGCCTCCGGGCGGGCGAGCGCCATGAGGGTAGCGTCGACCGTCCAGCCGGCGAAGGCCTGGCGGCGGGCCTCGGTCTCCCCCTCCTGGCCCATCGACGCCCAGACGTCGGTGTAGACCGCCGAGGCGCCGGCTACCGCCGCCCGTGGATCGTGGGTGAGGAGCAGCTGGGTGCCGGCGGCCTGCGCGTCTTGCCGGGCCCGCTCGACGTAGACCGGCTTGGGCTCGAAGCCGGGAGGTGTGGCGACGGCCACGTCCATCCCCACTTTGGGGCCGCCGAACATCAGCGAGTGGGCGACGTTGTTGCCGTCGCCGACATAGGCGAGCTTGCGCCCTCGCAAGTCGCCGAACACCTCGCGCAGGGTGAAGTAGTCCGCCATCCCCTGGCAGGGGTGCAGCTCGTCGGTGAGGCCGTTGATCACCGGCACGCTGCCGAAGCGGGCGAGGTCGAGCACCGTCTGGTGGGCGAAAGTGCGCGCCATGACGCCGTCGACATAACGCGACAGCACCTGGGCGGTGTCGGCGATCGGCTCCCCGCGGCCGAGCTGGATGTCGCGCGCGGAGAGGAAGAGCGCATGACCGCCGAGCTGCGTCATCCCCACCTCGAAGCTCACCCGTGTGCGGGTCGAGGACTTCTCGAAGATCATCGCCAGGCTCTTGCCGGCGAGGGCGGCGGCGAAGCGGTGCGGCTCGCGCTTCAAATCGGCGGTGAGCGAGAAGATCCCCTCCACCTCGGCGGCGGTGAGGTCATGGATGGAGATGAAGTGGCGCATGGGGCTCCTAGACGTGCTCGCGCTCGAGCGGCATGGTCATGCAGCGCGGGCCGCCGCGGGCGCGCGACAGCTCGCGGCCGGAGAAGGTGATCACCGTCGGGCCGCTGCCGAGGTCGGGGGCGGCGAGCGCCTCTGCCTCGGTGAGCACCCGCCAGCCGCGGGCGGCCAGGCCGTCGGTGGTGTGGCGGTTCTTGTGGTAGAGGAAGATCACCCCCGGCGCCACGGCGAAGGCGTTGGCGCCGTCGGTCCACTGCTCGCGCTGCTGCTCGAGGAAGTCGTCGCCGCCGCAGGGCACCATCTCGAGCTCCAGCCCCAGCGCCGCCAGGGCGCCGAGCAGGGACGGCTGCAGGGTGAAGGTGAGCTCGCCGCTGCCGAGGTCGACGCGGTAGACGCGGGCGGCCTCGGGGCCGCCCGGCTCGACCACCGGCTGGTAGCCGATGCACAGGTGGCGATCGACGAGGGTGAAGACGGTGTCGAGGTGCATGAAGGCGCGCCGCGGCGGCAGCTCGACGGCGATCAAGTGGCGGAAGGGGGTGTCCTCGCGACGCAGGTAGTCGGCCAGCGTCTCGAGGCCGCGGCGGTTGGTGCGCTCGCTGATCCCCACCAGCAGCAGCTCGGGCGAGGCCACCAGCACGTCGCCCCCCTCGAGGCTCGGGTAGGGGTAGACCGGGCCGTAGTCGGGGGTGGCGTGCGGCGGCGAATGCACCGCGAAGACGTCTTCGTAACCCTGCAGCGCCGGGTGGTGGCGGAAGATGGTGGCGGCGAGCAACGGCTCGCGCTCGCGCGCCTCGGTGGCCATCGACGAGACCACCACGCGATTGCCGACGACGATCTGCGGATCGCGCTGGAAGAAGTA
>DASYUP010000116.1:0-2702 GCA_036001185.1 Thermoanaerobaculia bacterium | reverse complement strand
GTTGAGGGGCGTGCGCAGCTCGTGGGAGACGTTGGCGAGAAACTGCGACTTGAGACGGCCGGACTCGCGCAGCCGCAGGTTCGCCTCCCCCAGCTCGCGCGTGCGCTCCTCGAGCACGCCGGTGAGGCGGGTCAGCTCCTCGACCTTGCGGCCGCCCTCATCGCGCATGGCGCTTACCTCGCGGCGCCGGCTCTGCAGCTGCACGGCGCCGCGCAGGAAGAAGAACGCCGCGGCATAGAGGCTCACCATCAGCGCCAGCGCCCGCAAGGCGGGCCTGCCGCCGACGAGCTCACCGGCGGCATCGAGGGCCAGCAGGTAGCCGCCGGTGCAGGCGATGAAGGTCAGGAAGGCCGCGAGCTGCCCGCGCACCAAGGCGGCGCCGCTGATGGTGGCCAGGTACCAAGGGAACCACGGGCTGCTGGCGCCGCCGGTGACGTAGACGGTGGCGGAGATGAAGAAGATGTCGAGGAGGATCCAGACGGCGTCGAACGGCAGCCCCGGCCAGCGGTGCCAGCCGCGGCGGACGAGCAGCCAGCCGCCCACGGCGGAGAGGGTGGCGGTGCCGCCGATGGCGAAGATCTGCAGCCAGCTCGAGCTCACCAGTTGGGCGGCGCGGAAGGCCGCCGCCACCACCGTGGCGAGCGCGAAGACCAGCGCGCGGTTGACCTGCACCGCCAGCTCGAAGCGGCGGGATGGCGAGGCAGCGCCGGGAGCGGGAGCTTCCGCCATGGGCCAGAGTGCGGGGCGCGGCTGAGGCAGCATAGCACCCGCCACCGCCCGCGCTCGCCCACCGCAGCGCTGTGATAGGCGGCGGTCGCTCGCCCTGCGCTGCAGGCGGGCGAACGCTCGCTGGAGACGCTCGGTCGCCGGTATCTGGCCCCGCCCCCGGCCTGCTAAGGTTGGGCGCCCTGAAGAAGGAGGAGGACGACGGGATGGCGGAAACGGTGGTGGGCTTGATGGGACTGGGGAGGATCGGGCGCAACCTGGTGCGCATCCTCCACCATCGCGACGACATCCGGGTGGGGGCGATCTCCGATCCCGCCGACCACGCCGGCCTCGAATATCTGCTGCGCTACGACACCATCCTCGGCCGCTTTCCCGCCTCGGTCAGCTTGCGCGACGGCAACCTCTACGTCGCCGGCCGGCAGATCAGGATGCTCTCCGCCGAGAACCCCGGGGAGGTGCAATGGGGCGAGCTCGGCGTCGACGTCGTCATCGAGGCCACCGGCAAGCACCGCTCGCGGCAGGAGCTCGAGCGCCACCTGCAGGCGGGCGCCAAGCGGGTGATCCTCTGCGCGCCACCGCTCGATCCGCCCGACATTACCGTGGTGATGGGCGTCAACGACGATCGGCTGCGCCCCGAGCACCGCATCGTCTCCAACGCCTCGGTGACCGCCCACGCCGCCGCCCCCATCCTCAAGATCCTCCACCGCGCCTTCGGCGTGCAGCGTGCGTTCCTCTCCGCCATCCACGCCTACACCAACCAGCTGCGGCTGGCCGACGTCCCCGCCGAGGACATGCGCACCGGCCGCGCGGCAGCGGAGAACATCATCCCCCAGCCCAGTCACGTCGCCGGCATGCTGATGGAGCTGATGCCCGAGCTCGGCGGGCGCATCGACGGCATGGCGCTCAACGTGCCGGTGCCCAACGGCTCGGTGGTCGACCTGGTCTGTTGGCACGAGCGGCCGGTATCGATCGCCGCCATCAACGAGGTGATGCGCACCGCCGCCGGCAGCGGCGAGTGGGACGGCATCATCGCCTACGAGGACGGCCCGATCGTCTCCGCCGACACCAAGCTCTCACGCTACTCCGGCACCTTCGATTCGCTGGCGACGATGGTGATCGGCGATCGCCTGTCGAAGACGCTCTGCTGGTACGACAACGGCTGGGGCTACGCTCACCGCGCCCTCGACCTCATCCACCGCTTCGCCGAGCTCGAGCGGAGGGCCGCCTGATGGCCGCCCCGGCAGCTTCACGCACCCGCGTCGGCATCAACGGCTTCGGCCGCATCGGCCGCAGCGTCTTCCGCATCCTCGCCGACCGCGACGACGTCGACATCGCGATCATCAACGACCTCTTCCCCAACCAGCAGCTCGCCTACCTGCTCAAGTACGACACCGTGATGCGGGTCTTCCCCAAGGCGGTGCGGGCCGACGAAGACTTCATGTACGTCGACGGCCGCAAGATCAGGATGACCGCCGAGCGCGACCCGGCGGCGATCCCCTGGGGCGAGGAGAAGATCGACGTGGTGGTGGAGTCGACCGGCGTTTTCACCAGCCGCGCAAAGCTGGAGAAGCACCTGCAGGCCGGCGCCCGCAAGGTCATCCTCACCGTCCCCCCCAAGGACGACATCGACAACATGGTGGTGATCGGCGTCAACGACGACACGCTGAAGCCCGAGCACCTGCTGGTCTCCAACGCCTCGTGCACCACCAACTGCCTGGCGCCGATCGCCAAGATCCTCGACGAGAGCTTCGGCATCGAGCAGGGCTTCATGACCACCGTGCACGCCTACACCAACGATCAGCGGCTGGCCGACGTGCCGCACAAGGACCTGCGGCGCAGCCGGGCGGCCGCCGAGAACATCATCCCCACGACGACCGGCGCGGCGCGGGCGGTGGGCAAGGTGCTGCCGCACCTCAAGGGGCGGCTCGACGGGCTGGCGGTGCGGGTACCGGTGCCCGACGGCTCGATCGTCGACC
>DASYUP010000115.1:0-5193 GCA_036001185.1 Thermoanaerobaculia bacterium | reverse complement strand
CTCGCGAGATCAACGCCGCCCCGTGCGCCCGGAGGGCGGAGGCGCGCGCTCTTGCTCCCCCCTACCACTTGGCGCGCGCCGGTCCCGCCGCAGCGGCCCCCGGCCCCGACCGCAGACGCCGCCGCCGAACAACCTCTGCCTCCGTGCCTCCGTGCCTCCGCGCCTCCGTTGCCTCCGTTGCCCCCGCGCATCCCGGCCCGCGGTCGGCGACCGCTAGGCCCTCCCCATCAATCTCCGACACCGCCAATGGAAATAGTGCACCAGCAGCCAGAAGCTGCGAAACGCCGGGTTGCGCGTCTGCCGGTGGTGGTAGCGGTAGTAGATCTGCTGCGCGATGACGGCGATGCGAAACAAGCCATAGACCTCGTAGAACGGCCAGTCGACCGCCGCGCGGCCGGTGGCGGCGAGGTAGCGCTCCACCACCTCGCGCCGCGTCAGCATCCCGGGCAAGTGCGTGGGCTGGCGGCGGAAGCGCCGTGCCACCGGGTCGTCGTCGGCCTGCACCCAGTAGGCGAGCGCGGCGCCGAGGTCCATCAGCGGATCGCCCACCGTCGCCATCTCCCAGTCGAGCACGCCGACGATGCGCGTCGGCTCGTCCTCGGCGAGCACCAGGTTGTCGAGGCGGTAGTCGTTGTGGATGACGCAGCGGCCGGCGTCCTCCGGGATGCGCGCGTGCAGCCAGTCGCACACTCGATGGAAGCGCGGCACGTTCCACGTACGCGCCTGCTGGTAGCGCTGCGACCACCCCTCGATCTGCCGCCGCGGGTAGCCCGGCCCCTTGCCGAGCCCGGCGAGCCCGGCGGCGCCCACGTCGACGCCGTGCAGCTCCACCAGCCGGTCGACGACGCCGAGACAGAGAGAGCGCGCGCTCTCAGGCGTCCACTCGCAGCCCTCCGGCAGGCGGCGCCGGGCGATCGCTCCCGGGATGCGCTCCATGACGTAGAAAGACGCCCCCAGCAGCGCGGGGTCCTCGCAGAGGCCGATCATGCGCGGCACGTAGGGGAAGACCGGCCCCAGGGCCTGCTGGATGCGGAACTCCCGCCCCATGTCGTGGGCCGACTTCGCCTTCGTCCCCGCTGGCGGGCGGCGCAGCACCAGGTCGAGCGGCGGCTGGGCCTGCGGGTAGCGCAGCCGGTAGGTCCAGTTCGACGCGCCGCCCGCATACTGCGTCACCTCCGCCGCGCCGGCGAGGCCGGGAAGCCGCTGGCGCAACCACCCCTCGACGGCGGCGAGGTCGAGCTCCTCGCCCGGTCGCACCGCGCCGCTCGCCACTCCTCAGGCCCCCTGGCCGTCGCGCCGCCGGGCGAGCTCCAGCCGAGCGATCAGCGCCAGGTGCACCTCGTCGGGGCCGTCGGCGATGCGTAACGACCGCGCCTGGGCGAAGAAGCCGGTGAGCGGCAGGTCCTTCGACACCCCGGCGCCACCGTGCAGCTGGATGGCGTCGTCGACCACCCGTTGCAGCATGCGCGGCGCCACCACCTTGATGGCTGAGATCTCCGCCATCGCCGCGTGCGGCCCGACGCGGTCGAGCTTCCAGGCGGCGTAGAGCGTCAGCAGGCGGGCCTGGTCGATGGCGACGCGCGCCTCGGCGAGCCGCTCGCGGTTGCCCCCCAGCTCGAGCAGCGGCTTGCCGAAGGCGGTGCGCGATGTACCGCGCGCGATCATCAGCGACAGCGCCGCCTCGGCGGCGCCGACGCAGCGCATGCAGTGGTGGATGCGCCCCGGCCCCAGCCGGCCCTGGGCGATCTCGAAGCCCATGCCGAGGTCGCCAATGACGTGGTCGCGCGGCAGCCGCACGCCCCGGAAGCTCACCTCCCCGTGGCCGACGGGGGCATCGAAGTCGCCGAACACCGGCAGCATGCGCTCGATGGTGACGCCGGGGGCGTCGAGCGGCACCAGCACCATCGAGTGCTGGTGGTGACGGTCCTTGGCGGCGTCGGCCGTGCGCCCCATGAAGATCACCACCCGAGCGTCGGGGTGGCCGGCATTGCTCGACCACCACTTGCGCCCCTCGACCACCACCTCGTCGCCGTCGGAGGTGATCGTCGACTGCAGGTTGGTGGCGTCGGAGGAGGCGACCTCAGGCTCGGTCATGCCGATCACCGAGCGGATGGTGCCGGCGAGCAGCGGCCGCAGCCAGCGCTCCCGCTGCGCGGCGCTGCCGTACTTCCAGAGCACCTCCATGTTGCCGCTGTCGGGGGCCTGGCAGTTGAAGACCTCCGGCGCCAGCAGGCTGTGCCCCATCGCCTCGGCCACCGGCGCGTAGTCGAGCGTCGACAGCCCGCCGCCCAGCTCGGGGTCGGGCAGGAAGAGGCTCCACAACCCCTCGGCGCGCGCCTGCGCCCGCAGCGCCGCGAGCTGCGGCGGCTCGCTCCAGCGTCGCCAGTCGCCGCCGTGGCGCTGGCCGGCGATCTCCTCCCAGTAGGCGCGCTCGACCGGCGCGACGCGCTCGCCGATGAAGCGAGTGACGCGCGCGGCGACGTCGCGGGAGCGCGGGGAGGGCTCGAAGTCCATCAGCGGCCGCGGCTCACAACGGCTCGAGCTTGGCGTATTGCGCCACCAGCTTGCGCTTGCCGAAGCGATCGAAGTAGACGGTGAAGCGACCGGACGGCCCCTCGCCCTCGACCTCCATCACCACTCCCTGGCCGAGCGTCGGGTGGCGCACTCGCATCCCGCGGCGCAGGCCGTTGAGGGATGCCGCCCCGGCGCGCGCCGCCACGGGCGCCGGGCGGCCGACCGCGGGCCCCGCCGCCGGCCGAACGGTGCTGGTCGACGCCGGCGCGGCCACCGCGGTGCCCCCGCGCGATGCCATAGCCGGCCCGCCCGCACCGGGCCTCGTCGCTTCCGGCCGCGACGAGGAGGTCGCCCCCCACGCCCGCGGCTCCGGCTTGCCGAAGAAGCTGTAGACCCCCCAGGCGCGCTCGTCGACGAAGCGCTCGGGGCTGTTCTCGACGTCGACGAGGCGCTCGGGAACTTCGGCCAGGAAGCGCGACTCCAGCTGGTCCTGCCAGCGGCCGGCCACCCGCCGGCGGCGGCAGCAGGAGAGCAGCAGGCGCTCCTTGGCGCGCGTCATGCCGACATAGAGCAGCCGCCGCTCCTCCTCGAGGTCCTCGAGCGCCCCCTGCGAGTTGAAGTGCGGCAGCACGCCCTCCTCGAGGCCGGCCACCACGACGATGGGAAACTCCAGGCCCTTGGCGCTGTGCAGCGTCATCAGGGCCACCCCACCGCCCTCCTGCCAGGCGTCGACGTCGCTGGTCAGCGACACGTGATCGAGGAAGGCGGTCAAGCTCTCGAGCGGCGCCACCCCGGGGGTCTGCTCGGCGAGCTCCTGAGCGGCGGAGAGGAACTCCTCGAGGTTCTCCAGCCGTGCCTCGCTCTCCGGGTCTCCCTTGTCGTACATCTCCAAGTAGCCGGTGACCTCCAACAGCCGCCGCAGCAGGTCGGGCAGCGCCAGGGTCTCGGCCTCGCGTTGCAGCGCCAGCACCAGGTCGCGGAAGCCGCGCAGGGCCCGCGAGCCACGGGCCGGGAAATCCTCGAGCACCTGCTCCTGCTGCAACGCGTCCCACGGCGTGACGCCGAGCTCGGCCGCCTGCTGGCGCAGCGTCGCCAGGGTGCCGGCGCCGATGCCGCGCGGCGGCTGGTTGACGATGCGCTCGAGAGAGTAGGCGTCGCGCGGGTTGCGCAGCACCCGCAGGTAGGCGATGACGTCCTTGATCTCGGCGCGCTCGTAGAAGCGCACGCCGCCCACCAGCTTGTAGGGGATCTCGCGCCGCAGCAGCTCCTCCTCGAGCACGCGGGTCTGGGCGTGGGTGCGCACCAGGATGGCGAGATCGGAGAGCGGGCGTACTGGTGGCGCCCCCTCGCCGGCCGCGCCGGCGTGTTGCAGCTCGAGCAGCGTGCGCACCACCCAGGCGGCCTCGTCGCCCTCGTCCTGCGCCTTGTAGATCCGCACCAGCTCGCCGGCACCGGCATCGGTCCACAGCCGCTTGCCGCGGCGCGAGGCGTTGTTGGCCACCACCGCGCCGGCGGCGTCGAGGATGGTCTGCGTCGAGCGGTAGTTGCGCTCCAGCTTGCGCACCGTGGCGCCGGGAAAATGCTTCTCGAAGTTGAGGATGTTGTCGAGCTCGGCGCCACGCCAGCGGTAGATGCCCTGGTCCTCGTCGCCCACCGCGGTCAGGTTGCCGGCCGGCCCGGCGAGCAGCCGCACCAGCTCCATCTGCACCGCGTTGGTGTCCTGGAACTCGTCGACCAGCAGGTAGGAGAGGCGCTCGCGCCAGCGCTCGAGCAGCGCCGGGGTGCCACTCAGCAGCCGCACCGACCAGAACAGCATGTCGTCGAAGTCGACCGCCGCCGCCTGCTGCAGCAGCCCCTGGTAGCGCCGGTAGACGCGGGCGACGCTGCGGCTCCAGAAGTCCTGCGCCCGTGCCTCGAAGGCCGCCGTGTCGAGCATGCGGTTCTTGGCGCTGCTGATGGCGGCGAGGACGCTGCGCGGCGGATATTGGCTCTCCGACAATCCCTCCAGCTCGAGCGCCTGCTTGACCAGGTTCACCTGGTCGCCGCCGTCGAAGATGGCGAAGTCGCGCGGCAGGCCGGCGCGGTCGGCGTAGCGGCGCAGGAGGCCGAGCGAGAAGCGGTGGAAGGTGCCGACGAAGCCGCCCAGTGAGTCGGTGCCGAGCCGCCGCTCGACCCGCTCGCGCATCTCGCCGGCGGCCTTGTTGGTGAAGGTGACGGCGGCGATCTGGCGCGGGTCGATGCCCTGCTCGCGCACCAGCCAGGCGATGCGGTAGGTGATCACCCGCGTCTTGCCCGAGCCGGCGCCGGCGATCACCAGCTGCGGCCCCTCGCCGTGGGTGGCGGCGGCGAGCTGCTCGGGGTTGAGCTCGCGCTCCCAGGTGGAGACGGCCCCGGAGTCGCGGTCGGCACCCATCGGGGCGCAGGGTATCACCCGCCCCTGGCCCGGAAACGGCGAGGCGCGGGACCACACCGCGCCTCGCGACAATCCGCTTGCTCTAGTTGGTGGCGCAGCTGAGCAGCGACCCCGCGTTGGGGCAGATCTGCTTCATCTGCGTCGCCGAGTTGAGACAGGGGCTCGAGGAGACGCCGCCGAAGTGATGGATGGCGATCACCCGACCGGTGCCGGCGTCGATGATGGGCGAGCCGGAGGCGCCTCCCGCGCTGTCGCAGCTGTAGGTG
>DASYUP010000114.1:0-4242 GCA_036001185.1 Thermoanaerobaculia bacterium | reverse complement strand
AGGCGCCGTGCCGCCGGCGGCGGCGAGCAGCGTCGGCGCCAGGTCGATCGACCGCACCGGGCCGGCGACCCGGGTGCCCGCCGGCAGGTGGCCGTCCCAGCGCACCACCAGCGGCACGCGCAGAACTTCGTCGTACACCGTGCGGCCGTGCTTCCAGCCGCCGTGGTCGAACAGCTCCTCGCCATGGTCGGCAGTGAAGGCGAACAGGGTACGCGCCCGCGTCGGCGCGTCGAGCCCGCCGAGCAGCGCGCCCAGCCAGCGGTCGACCCAGTGGACCTCGCTGTCGTAGAGCGCCGCCAGGTGACGGATGTCGGCCAGGGGGTCGAGCAGCCGCAGCTTTCCCAGCATCAGCCCCTGAGGCCAGGTGCCGTCGACGACGCCGCGGTAGCCGGGGAAGTACGGCGAGTGGCCGCCGACCAGCTCCGGGCTGCTGTAGGGGTCGTGCGTCTCGACGTAGTGGACGTAGAGGAAGAACGGCCGCGCGCCTCGCGCGCGGGCGAGCCAGGCGCTGGCGCGCGCGGTGAGCTCGGCGGCGGTCTCCCAGCTCTCTTTGGTCCCTTCGGCCGCGGGGAGCGCGTAGGTGGCAAACCCGCGATCGAAGCCGCCGCTCGTCTGCAGCGTCGGGTTGGCGACGAAAGCGGCGGTGTCGTAGCCCAGAGCCTCGAGAGCCGCGGCGAGGGACGGGCTGTCGCCCGGCATGCCGTAGCGCGACACCTCCGTTCCGAGGACCTCGCCGGGCCAGCGACCGGCGAGCAGCCCGACCATCGCCGGGATCGTCCAGGGGGCGGCGCTGTAGGCGCGCTCGACGACGACGCCCGGCCGTGCCAGCAGCCGCTCGAGACTCGGCGTCGTGGGCACCGGCCAGCCGTAGGGCGTCAGGTGGTCGGCGCGCAGCGTGTCGACCACCACCAGGACCACGTTGGGCCGGGCGACCGGGGCCGCCGCCGCCAGGGTGAGCGGGCCCACCCTGGCGCTCGCCGTCTCGAGAGCACCGCCGGCGGTGACACCCACCACCACGGCCAGCGCGACGCCCCAGCCCGCGCCGGCGGACCGCAAGCGGCGGCTCCGCTCAGACTCGGTCGTGATCACCGGTCGCATAGTAACAAGCTGACGCCCGGCGCCGAGGCGGGGATTCCACGCTCCGCGGGCCTGGGAGATGATGCCGGCCGTGGCGCTCCTTTCCGACGGGCCCCCGCCTTCAGCCCAGGGAAGATCGATCGTACGCAGGCTCGCCTCCGCGGTGCGGCGCCGACCGCACGCCCTGCTCGCCCCGGCCCTGCCGCTCGCAGCCATGGTCGCCTGCTATGCGCCGGCGCTGTCGCGCGGCTTCACCAGCGAGGACTTCCTCCTCATCCGCTACCTCGGCCAGCACCCGCCCTGGGAGCAGGGAGCATCGCTCTTCGGCCCCTGGCTGGGCATCGCCGGCATCCAGTTCTTCCGCCCCGTGTCGACGCTGCTCTTCGCCCTCGAGATTGCCGCCTTTGGCACCTTCGCCAGGGGCTACCTGGCGGTGCATCTGCTCGTCCACGCGCTCGCCATCCTGCTCGTCTGGGCGATCGCCCGCCAGCTCGCACGGCCGCTGGGGGCGACCATTGCCGGGCTCTCGGGCGCCGCCGCGGCGCTGCTCTTCGCGCTCTATCCGCTGCACCCCAACGCGGTCGTCTTCGTCGCCAGCTTCGCGACCCTTTACGGCGGTCTCTTCGCGCTGCTGGCCTTCTTCGCCTACCTGCGCTATCGCCAGGAGTCCGGCGGCAAGGCGCGCGCATTCTGGTTGCTGGCGCTCGCCGCCTTCGTCCTCGCGCTCGGCTCGTACGAGGCCGCCGCGGTCGTGCCGGTCTGGCTGGTGGCTCACGATCACCTGGTGCTGCCGTCGGGCACCCGCCCGCATCGCCAGCGGATCCGCGGTTGGCTACCCTTCGCGGCCCTGCTCGGCGCCTATCTGCTGCTGCGAAGGCACCTCTTCGGCCAAGTGGTGGGCGGCTACGAGGCGACCCGCCAGCGTCTGCTCGCGCCTCAGGCCGCGTCGCTGCTGCGCGATGCGCTGCTCTCCATTCAGCGGCTGCACCTGCCGCGCTTCGATGCCGCGCCCTCGCTGGGAACCGCGGCGCTGGCGTTGGCGCTGATGACGCTGGCGCCGATGGCGCTCTTCGCGAGCGTGCCCTCGACGCGCGCCGCAGCGCGACCCTGGCTCCTCGGATGGGTGGTGATGGTGACCGCGATGGCCCCCTTCGCCTTCCAGCCGGTGGTGCCGGCAAGCGGCCGCTACTGGTATATCGCGGCGGCAGGCGCGGCCCTCGGCCTCGCCTTTCTCGCCGCCGCCATCGCCAGCGCCCTGCCGCGTGGCGGCTGGGTGGTGGGCTGGCTGGTCGTCGCCGCCTTCACGGTACCGTGGGCGCTGAACCTCAGCGCTCAGGTGCGACACTGCCGTGCGGCCGCGGATCTTGCCGGTGCCGTGCGCGTCTCGCTGCTGCGCCTGCCAGCAGTCAGCGGCCCCCGCTTCGTCACCGGCTACCCCTCCTTTCTCACCGACGCCGGCGGCGTGCCGTTGGCGCAGGTGTTCCACTACGGTTTACGCGATGCGGTGACGCCGCCATTTCATCGCCCGGCTCTCGACATCGTGATGCTGCCGCCGCTCAGCGGCAACGAGCTGACGCCGGTCCTCCGCGGCGCCCCGCTCGCGGCGGTGGCCGCGTGGGACCCCACCCGTTCCGCCTGGCGCAGCCCCGACTTGCCGCCAGACGCCCTGCCGGAGCTCGTCACGCAGCCCGACCGTGCGACCCCGCCCATGGGCGAGCTGCGCCTGCGGGTGAGCCCCGTCGCCGGCGCTCGCTTCCGCCTCCTGCTGGCCGCGCCGATCAACGGGGCGGTCTTCGATCTGCAGCAGGCTCCGTCGCCGCAAGGGGTTCTCCGCGTCCCCCTGCCGCTCGACTTCCTGCGCACCAACGACAGGCTCTACGGAAGCCCGGTGTATTGGTGGGTCGAGGAGCGGGACGCCGGGGGCCAGTTGATCGCCTGCAGCCGCATGCGGCTGCTGCGCCGACGAGCGTGGATGCCGGGCCCGCGCGATCAGAAGAGGTCGCTGTCGCCCATCGAGTAGTGGAGCGCCGCTGCCATCTCCTCGGCGGGATCGACCATGAAAGGCACGAAGACGAGACCCAGACCGTTGGGCTCGGGGTGCGGCGCGAAGCCAAGCGCGGTGACCAGGGGGCGCCACCAGGCGGGTCGGGCGCAGGCCCAGGTCTCGACCGTCCGCACCCCGCGGTGCTCGGGAAGGGCAAGGGCGTGGGCGAGCACCAGCCCCACGGCCGCCGGCTGGCGGGGGTCGAACAGCCCGTCGCCCCACTGCAGGCGGTCCTCACGACGACGAAAGACACCCCATCCCGTGAGCCGCCCGCGGCGAAAGCACGAAACCAAGACGTGGGCGCCATCCGGGCAGCGGCGGTAGCGCCAGCCGAGGTAACGCGCGTCGCGCTCGACGAGCAAGCCGTACTGCGGAGCGACCTCCTCGAAGAGCGCGTCCCAGCGGCCATCGAGCTCTTCCGTGCGCTCGCATCGCCAGCCCGCCAGCCGCCGCAGCACACCCGGTGGCTGCAGCGTGCGAGCCGGCAGCTCCAGCCGATGAAACGGCAGGTCTTCCAGACGGCGGGCGCCGACGAAGGCCATCGAGAAGCGCTGGATGTTGCCGGTGTTGAAGCCGTAGTTCCAGGCCACCCGGTGAGCGCAGAAGCGGGCGTAGAAGTGCCGCACGGTGCGCCCCAGCAGGCTGGTGGGGCCACGCCCCACGTGCCGCACCGACGGCAGCGTCATGGTGTCCCCCACCTGCAGCGCCAGCAGCGGCTCGCGGTGCCGCGGGCTGCGAAAGCGCACCGGATAGCCGGCGTAGTGCGCGACGAGCTGGTCGTTGGCCGCGAAGGCCAGGCTGATGAAGCGATTGCCGTAGGGATTCTGCTCGTACTCCCAGCTCCAGCGCTCGCGGCTGCGGGGGACGAAGAAGCTCCCCTCGAAGATGGGCAGGATCTGCTGCTCGTCCCCGGAGCGGTATTCGCGTACGTGGAAGGAGTCGCGGCGCGCTACCCAGACGAAGTACTGCAGTGCTCCAGCGGCGAAGGCGGCCTCGAGCTGCTGCCAGGCGTCGCTCCTGCGGGAGAGACTTTCACGGCCTTGGCGATCTTCCGTGCTCCCCTGGAGCGCCTCCGCGTGCGCGGCCGCGGCGGCGGCGCCGAGCCGCCAGCTGGCGGCCAC
>DASYUP010000113.1:0-4320 GCA_036001185.1 Thermoanaerobaculia bacterium | reverse complement strand
GGAAGGGGTCGATCGCCAGGTCTACGCCTTCACCGCCGACTATCCGACCCGCGTCGGCGAGACCCGGCTCGCCGCCGGCGACGACGTGCGGGTGGTGGGCACCTCCACCGGGCACGTGCAGGAGTTGCGCAAGCAGATCGGCTCCTGGCACCTCGAGCACTGTCTGGGCGAGCTCTTCTACCGCCTGCCCCACCCCGGCGAGGCGTTCACCCTCGGCGCCGACAACCTCGCCGCCGCCACCGGCGAGGTGCCGGCGATGCCACGGCCACGGGTGCTGGTGCCCAAGCTCGCCAGCTCGCCGGGTCGCGTTACCGTCACCGTCGTGCTCGAGAACCCCTCGAGCGAGGGCAGCGACATCGGGCAGGTGGACAGCAACTACATCGAGCTGTGGGCCGTGGGGGGTGCCTTCGGCGACGTGCGGCCGGGCCAGTTCTTCCGCTACGACTTGCTGGCGCCCGGCCCGGGAGGGAAGCTCGTGCGCGCCCGCGTGCCCACCGTGCTGCGCTTCTTCGTGCCGGTGCTGCGTGCCGGCGCGCGGATCGAGAGCGGCCCCATCGAGGTGCGCACGGTGCGCGAAGGCCTGCGCGACCTGCAGGTGCGGGCGAGCTTCCTCGCCTCCTACGGCGGCACGGCCGACATCCCGACGACCTCCTGGGAGGTGCTGCAGCCGCCGCCGCCGCCGACCCCGCCGCCGACTCCCACGCCGACGCCGCGGTCGCGGCGCAAGTAGAATGCGCCTCCGCGTGGAGGACGCCGTGCCCGACCAGAGCCCCGCCGTCGCCATTCTCACCGGCAGCCCCAATGACGTCGCCAAGGTGTCCAAGGCGCAGGAGGCCCTGTACCAGCTCGGCGTCGCCTCCGAGCTGCGGGTCCTCTCGGCCCACCGCACACCCGAGCTCGTGGTCGAATACGTCCACGACGCCGAGCGGCGCGGGGTGCAGGTCTTCATCGCCTGTGCCGGCATGGCGAACCACCTGGCCGGAGTGGTCGCCGCGCACACCTTGCGGCCGGTGATCGGCGTCCCCTTGGCGGTCGGTGCGCTCGGCGGCTTCGATGCCTTGCTCTCCACCGTGCAGATGCCGCCCGGCGTTCCGGTGGCCACCGTCGCCGTCGACGGCGCCCGCAATGCCGGCCTGCTCGCCGCCCGCATCCTCGCCCTGCGCGACCCTGGCCTGCTCGCCCGCCTCGAGGCGACGCTGGCGGCGGAGGGGACGAAATACAGCGCCACCACGGCGCCGTCGGCGTAGGGAACCCGGGCGCGGCCGTAGGTATCGCTGGCGTGAGCTGGCCACCGCTCGGGGCCGCCGCAAGGCCGGCGGTGTAGCGTAGTCGCGTCCATGCAGCCCGCGCCGCCGCCGCCCCTCCGTCGCATCCTCCACTGCGACATGGATTGCTTCTACGCCGCCGTCGAGGTGCGCGACGAACCCACGCTGGCCGGCAAGCCGGTGGTGGTTGGCGGCCGCCCCGAGTCACGCGGCGTCGTCGCCGCCGCCAGCTACGAGGCGCGGCGCTACGGCATTCACTCGGCGATGCCCTCCTCGCAGGCGGTGCGGCGCTGCCCCGACCTCGTCATCCTGCGTCCCGACTTCGCGCGCTACCGGCGCGAGTCGGAGGCCATCTTCGCCATCTTCGGCGCCTTCACGCCGCTGGTGCAGCCGGGCTCTCTCGACGAGGCCTACCTCGACGTCAGCGAGCACCTCGGGTCGTGGGGAAGCGCCACCGCCATCGCCCGCGAGATCCGCCGCCGGGTGCGCGAGGAACGCCGGCTCACCGTCAGCGTCGGCGTCGGCCCCAACCGCCTGGTGGCCAAGATCGCCTCTGACTTCGACAAGCCCGACGGCCTGACGGTGGTCAAGCCCGAGCAGGTGGAGGCCTTCCTGGCGCCGCTGCCGGTGCGCCGCCTGCACGGCGTCGGGCCCGCCAGCGAGCTGGCGCTCGCCGAGCTCGGCATCACCACGGTGGCCGACCTGCGCCGGCTCGAGGTCGACGCGCTGGTGCGCCGCTTCGGCAAGTGGGGCGAGATGCTGCACCAGTTCGCGCACGGCGTCGACGACCGCCCGGTGCACGTCGACCGCGAGCGCAAGAGCCTCGGCACCGAGACCACCTACGAGCGCGACCTGCGCGAGGCCGCCGCCGTCGAGCGCGAGCTGGTGCGCCTCGCGCGCGACGTCGCCGAGGACCTGCAGAAGCGCCAGCTGCTCGCCCGCACGGTGACCATCAAGGTGCGCTACGCCGACTTCACGACCGTCACCCGTTCGCACACCCTCGGCGTCCCCTGCTGCGACGGTCCCACCCTCGCCTGGCAGGCGGCGGCGCTGATGCGGCGCACCGACGCGGCGGCCCGGCCGGTGCGGCTGCTGGGGGTAACGGCCTCCAACCTGCTGGAGGGTGCGGTCCCCCTCCAGCTGCCGCTGTTCGAGCTCGGCGGCGAGCCCTCCTCGCCCCTCGGCGACGAGCCCTAACTCTCGTCGTGGTAACATTTGTCCCAGCCCCGCGGCAATCAGCTCCGAGCCGGCTGGTCGTTGCTCGCCGGCCCGCGCCGACCGCCGGGGCCTGAGCCGAACCCAGTGGATCCGATCCGCTCCGTCACCGCCGTCCCTCCGCGTCTGCGCCGCGAGCTGCTCAAGGGCGTGGTGCGGGACAACGTCTACATCAAGGCCGGCAAGCGCCCGCCGCTGGCCGTCGGGCGCCTCTGGCGGCGCCGCCTCGCCTATGGCCTGATGGTCGCGGCCTTCGCCGGCGTGGCGCTGCTGGCGGTGCCGCAGGGCCGCCAGCTGGTGCCCATCGCCCAGGCCGCCGAGGTGGTGGTGGGCCCGCCGCCGGTGCGGACTCCGCCGCCACCGGGCCGCGCTGCGGCGCCGGCGCCTCTCGCGCTGGCTGCCACCGATGCTCTGACGCTGCCCGATCCGCGCCCGCTCGACGGCTCAATCTTCCCGGTCGGGGTGCGGCGCATCGTCCTCGATCCCGGCCATGGCGGCAGGGACGTCGGCACCGAGACCGCCGACGGCCTCTACGAGAAGGACATCGTTCTCGACATCGCACTGCGGCTGCGCGACCTGCTGCGCCAGCAGGGCGTCGAGGTGCTGCTGACGCGCGACCGCGACCAGCGCGTGGTGCTGCGTGACCGCGCCCGCTTCGCCAACGACAGCAAGGCCGACCTCTTCGTCTCCATCCACCTGAACTCGCTCGAGCCGGCGGCCATGCACGGCGTCGAGACCTTCTACCTCGGCCCCACCGAAGACCCCGAGCTGGTGCAGCTCACCAGCCGCGAGAACCGCGAGTCCGGTTATTCGCTCGCCGACGTGCGGCGGCTGCTCGACGGCATCTACCTCGACCTCCGCCAGCACCAGTCGCGCAGTCTCGCCGGCTCGGTGCAGCACGCCGTCTTCGGCACCCTCGCCAAGGACATACCGGGTATGCGCGACCGCGGCGTCAAGTCGGCGCCCTTCCTGGTGCTGGTGGGCACCGACATGCCGGCCATCCTCGCCGAGGTCTCCTGCCTCTCCAACCAGAACGAGGCCGCGCTGCTCGCCACCGGCGAGTACCGTCAGAGCATCGCCGAGGCGCTGCGCGCCGGCATCGACGCCTACACCTCGAAACTGGGTAATGCGGATCCGGAAGGCAACGCGGACGTGCCCAACCCGAAGCAAGCGACAGGGAGCGCCACATGAGCAAGAAAGACGACGTGCTGTACGTCGGCATCGACCTCGGGACCTCGCAGAGCTCGATCACCGCCAGCAACGGCCAGCGCCAAGTGGTCAAGAGCCTCGTCGGCTGGCCGCTCGACATGGTGTCGAAGAAGGTCCTCAAAAAGGACGTCCTCATCGGCCAGGCGGCCCTCGACAACCGCCCCATGCTCGACCTCCACCGGCCGCTCGAGCACGGCCTCATCAAGGAAGGCTCCGAGAAGGACCTCGCCGCGGTCCGCGAGCTCCTGCAGCACCTGCTCTCGCTCGTCGGTGTCAACGGCAAGCGCGACAACGGCCAGCGGGTGCGGGCGGTGGTCGGTGTGCCCGCCGAGGCGATGCGCATCAACAAGCAGCAGCTGCGCAACACGCTCACCGGCATGGTGGATGGGTTGATGGTCGTCTCCGAGCCGTTCGCCGTTGCCTACGGCAAGGACGCGCTGCTCCACACCATGATCGTCGACATGGGCGCGGGGACGACGGACTTCTGCGTGATGATGGGGCGTTACCCGACGGACGAAGACCAGCGCACGCTTCCCAACGCCGGCGACTCGGTCGACGAGCAGCTCTCGAAGCTCATCAGCGAGCGCTACCCGGAAGCCCAGGTCAGCATGCACATGGTGCGCGAGTGGAA
>DASYUP010000112.1:0-5751 GCA_036001185.1 Thermoanaerobaculia bacterium | reverse complement strand
GTTGCACTGCAGGCCGACGACGTCGGGGTCGAAGCGGCGGCAGGCCTCCATCCCCGCCTCCTCGCCGTCGATGCGGAGGTCGAAGATCGCGCACTCGTGCCCCTCCTGCTCGAGGGCGCCGGCGACGCAGATGAGGCCCAGCGGCTCGACGAAGGTGAGCATCTCGAGGCCGAGGATGCCGCCGATCGGCGGCTTGACAAAGGCGACCTTCACCAGGAGCACCTCCGTGGGGATGCCGGTTCTGAAGCGACCGCTGATGCCAGCATACCCGAACGCTGCCCGTCAACCCGGCGGGCGCCGCCCAACCCCGTCGGTAGTCTCCAGCTGGTCGCCTGGCACCGTCCACCCAGGCTAGGCTCGTCGCCGGAGGGTTTCGGCCTGGCCCTGGAACGAGCGGCGGGCACCATTCCGAGTAGAGGCGCGGCTGGCTCCCGCCGCCGCGCGCTAGGAGCGCGTCCCGACCGCCGCCTGCGCCGACGCCTGGCCTGCTTGCTCGCCCCGTCACTGGCTGCTGCGCCCGCTTTCGCCGGTGCGCTCGCCGCGCGCGCCGCCATCATCGACGCGCCACGGCGCAGCGCCGAGATCGCCATGAGTGGGCCGCTGCAGATCGGGCGTGGCGAGATCACGCTCGCCGCCCGCACCCATGCCTACGCGCTGCTGGCCGCGGGCGCTCCGTGCGGCCTGCTGATCGACGGCCCCGCAACGCTGCGCTACCGCGTCGAGGATCGCTTCTCCCTACCGGTGGCGAAGCGCAACGTCGAGCGCGCTTCCAAGCTCGGCGCCAAGCTCGACGGGGAGGCGCTGGTGATCACCTCGAGCCTCGACGGGGCGGTGATCTGGGGGTGGGGGCTCGGCGACGGTGAGAGAGCCCATCCCCCGGCGCCGGAGGTGCTCGCCAGCGCCGCGAGGCGGATCGAGCTGGCGGATTGGGCCGCCGAGATCCTTGCCGGCCGCCGCTTCCAGCCGCCGTCGCACGGCCTCCTGGCCGAGGAGGCCAACGGCGGCACCGGCCGGCGCTACGCGTTGCTGCACGGCGAGGACGAGGACCTGCTCCTACACGTCGATCCCGTCGAAGGCGAGGAGAACCTCTACAAGCTGGTGCGCTCGCGGGACCCCGGCCAGACGTTCCGCCAGGGCTTCGGGTCGGTGCCGCTCGCCGCGCAGCCCATCGGGCGGCAGTGGTGGGCGCCGCCGCGCCGCCAGCTCGTCGCCGTGCACGAGGCGATGCACGTCGACAACCCCGTCGGCGACCAGTTGAACCTGGTCACCCGCTCGCGGCTGGAGGCGCACAGCGGTGGCGCCGGAATCTGGCAGGCGCAGCTCGTCGACGTCATCACCGACGCCAGCGGCCGGCGGTTGCCGGTGACCGTGCACGGCGTGCGAGTCGACGGCAAGGAGGCCGACTTCCTGCACCAGGACGACGAGCTGCTGGTGGCGTTCGGGCGGCGGCTCGGCGAGGGGCAGACGGTCGAGGTTGAAGTGACCTACGAGGGGCCGCTGGCGCAGCGGCCGGCCGGCCACTCCTACTGGGTGCTGGGCACCTGGCCCTGGTATCCCCGCCAGGCCCTCGATGGCGAGCTGGCGACGATGGACATCGAGGTCGACGTGCCGGCGGAGCTGATGCCCTTCGCCTCTGGTTCGCAGGTCGAGCTGGCGGTCACCGGCAAGCGGCGGCGGCTGGTGACCCGCCTCGACCGAGCGATGCAGTACGCGGTGGTGGCGGCGGGGAAATACGAGCTGGTGGCGGCGACCGCGGAGGGCGTCACCTGTCGCGCCGCCACCTACGCCATGCCCAACGAGAAGGCGGCGCAGCAGCTGCTCGCCAAGTTCTTCTCCGGCCGCCGCATGCTCGAGCAGATCTTCGACCAGCCCTACCCGTTCCACGACTTCTCGATCGTGCAGCTCGAGGACTGGGGCTTCGGCCAGGCGCCGCCGGGGATCATCTTCTTCACCCGCGAGTTCTACACCGCGCCGGTCGATCGCCGCACCCGCGGCTACTTCCAGGACCTCGACTCACGGGTGCTGCACGAGATCGCCCATGGCTGGTGGGGGCACGTGGCCAAGATGGGCTCGTCGTCCGAGGCCTGGTGGACGGAGAGCCTGGCGGACTACACGGCGGCGCTGGCGCTCTGGCGTCTGCGCGGCGGCAAGCCAGGCGCCCACGCCTTCGACGAGATCGTCCTCGACTGGCGGCGCTCGGCCTCCGACCTCGCCCCCGGCGCCAGCCTCTACCTCGCCGACCGCCTGGCCTTCACCAGCGACCGCAACATCGACGACTACTGGCGCCTGCGCTACGGCAAGGGGCCGCTGGTCATCCACGCCCTGCGCCTGGAGCTGCAGCGGCTGAAGGGCAGCATCGAGGAGGGAGACCGCTTCTTCATCGCCTTCCTGCGCACCTTCCTCAAGCGCAATCCCTACGGCATCGCCACCACCCCCGACATGGTGGCGACGCTGCACGAGCTCACCGGCACCGACTGGCAGCCCTGGTTCGAGCGCTTCGTCTATGGCACGGAGATCCCGCAGCTGCCGAAGTGAGGTGGTCTGGCCAAGCCGGGGCGTCGCCGGCGTATATTGCTCCCGTGCCCCTCTTCCACTGGCAGGGACGCGACGGCGACGGGCGGCTGCTCGAGGGCGACCTCGAGGCGCCGCAGAAGGATGACGTCGTCGCGCGGCTGCGCGACGGCGGGGTGGTCGCTACCGCGGTGACCGCCAGCACGGCGACCGTGCCGGGCGGCGACCTGCCGCCGGTCGCGCCGCGGGCCCCCCGAGGACTGGCGGAGCGGCTCGCCCGGGAGCGGGCGACGGGACGGCCGCACCGGCTCCGCGGCCTGCTCATCGCCGCCTTCTTCCTGGCCGTCGCGCTGGGGGTGGGGGCGATGGGGCCGGTCACCGCCTACCGCTGCGAGCGCACGGCGGGCGGCAGCGTCGACTGTCGTGTCCGCCAGCGCCCGCTCGGCCTCTTCGCCCTCCGCGAGCAGCGCCTCGCGGGGGTGACCGCGGTCGACGACGAGAACCAGACCGTGGCCCGGCGCGACAAGTTCGGCCAGACCCTCGAGGGCTTTCGCAGCCGGCTGGTGTTGCGCGACAGCCAGGGACATTCCATCCCGCTCACCGGGTGGGACGAGCCCTCGGGATCCAAGGCCGACGACATCGGGCAGACCGAGGCGGAGATGCGCAGCGCCCTCGCCGGCTTCCTCGCCGACTCGCAGCCAGCGAGCATCACCGGCTGGCGGGGGCACTCGGCGCCCCTGCCGATCGCCGCGGTACTGCTCCTGCTCGGCCTCCTGATGCTGGCCCTCTTCGTGCTGTCGCTGTTCGCCAAGCCGACCGAGCGGATCTACGCCGCGGTCGGCCGCCTCGCCGCCGCGGCCGATGCCCGCGCCGCGGCGGTGCACGCCGAAGGCGGGAGGGAAGAGGAGCCCTGAAACGCAGCGCGTCGACCGCAGCGGACGCTTGCAGGGTTCTCGACGTCGGCGCTCGCCGGGGGGATCGGGCTCGATCCCCCCCGGCGAGGCTTACTCGACGGGGTCACCTCAGTCCGACAGCAAGACGCCGCCCGCCTTGAGCTGGGTCTTCAGACGCATCCGGGATCACCCCCCTTCGTCGAGCAGCCGCGTGTTCGGGTCTCCGCGCGGCCCGAGGCCTGGGTTTCGATCAACTGCCGAAGCGGTGGGCAACCGACGCTTACGCCGCGGGATCATAACTCGGAATCGAGGCGGCGGGCGCCACTGGGCATCCGCGCCGTTACTCGGCGCCGCGCTCAGGGGTGGGCGATGGCCAGCAGCGTCGGTGCCCGGCGCAGCACGCACTCCATGGCCTGGCTCAGGCTCTCCGGGTCGAGGGCAGCAAAGCTCTCGTCGAGGACGACCAACTCGGCGCCTTGCAGGAGGGCCCGGGCGATGTAGAGGCGGCTCCTCTCGCCGTGGGAGAGCTGCCAGCCCGACTCGCCAACCGTCTGCAGGAGCCCTCCCGGCATGCGGCTCAGGAGGTCGCCGAGACCGAGCTCGCAACAGACCTGCTCGGCCTCCGTCCAGTCGGCCGCCGATGGGGGCCAGCGACGCCCCATCAGCAGGTTGAAGGCGAGGGTGTCGGTCAGCACGTGGTTGTCGTGGAACTGTGGCGCCACGACGACACGTCGGCGCCACCCGTCCTCGCCGAGCGAGTGGCGGTCGAGACCGTCGACGAGCAGCAGCCCCGCTTGGGGCGAGCGGAAACCGGCGAGCAAGGAGGCCAGCGTCGACTTGCCGCTGCCCGATGGGCCCTGCAGAAGCAGTCGCTCGCCGCGGCTCACCGTGAGCTCGCAGTCGGCGAGCGCTGGCGCGAAGCGTCCGCTGTACTGGAAGGCGAGCCCGTGGGCCTCGAGGACGACTTCATGGTTCCCGCTCCCCGCCGCGGAGCCGACGAGCATTGGCGGGCCCGCCGCGCCAGGGCGCGCCGCGGCGCGGAACAGCTCCCCGGCCTGGTCCCAGGCGACCGCCGCTTCGGCGAGGCCGGTCACACCGCGGACGAGCTTCCAGAACGCCCTCCAGGCGAAGAGCGTCCCGCCGAGGGCGATGGCCAGTCGCGTCGGCTCCGCGAGGCCGCCGACGAAGCTCGGGGCGACGGCCGCGAGGCTGACCAGGACCCAGCCGCGTGGCACCGCGATGCGCAGCAATCCGGCGCGAGCGTCCAGCCGCGCCGAGAGCTCGAAGTAGTGCGCCAGGTCGTGGTCCTCGGCGTCGTGAAGGTGATCCGGGTCTTCCTGGGCGAGGCGGGTGCGGTGGCCGACCATCTTCTCGGCGAGGTCGTGGGTCATGCGCAGCCGCGCCGCGCTCCAGGCCCGGAGGCGATGGAGGTAGCGCCAGGCGAGGACCAGCGCGATGGCCACCCAGGCCAAGAGCAAGGCCGCATGCGGCCACCCCCCCGCGCCGGCCGCCAGCACCGGCAGGGCGAGGGCGAGCTCCGTCAGGGCGATCAGCCCCTCGTGGCCGCCGGCGAGGATCGTCACCTCGACAGCCTCGGAATCGAGCACTCGGCCGAGGAGCTGTCCAACCCCCTGGTGCCGGATCTCCTCGGGCTCGAGCCGCAGGATCCCCGCCAGCAGGCGCCGCTTGAGCAGGGCACCGGCGCGCGAGGTGAGCACGCCGGAGGACCACACTTCGAGGGCGCGGAAGGGTACGACGGAGAGCAGCAGCAGGGCCCATGCCGTCAGCCAACCCGGGTCGCGGCGTCCGCCGAGGAGGCTCTTGCCGAGCATCCACCAGGAGAGCAAGAGGAGGGCGTGCTGCGCCGCGTGGGCACCCACCAGCCGGCGCAGCCATCGCGGCAGGCCGGCACGCCGCAGCTGCGACCAGAGGCGCGTGGCTGGTGGCAGCAGCAGCAACCAGCCGGCCTGCACCGGCATCGCCGCCAGGCGCTGCGAAAAGATGGCCCGCCGGGCCCGCGCCCGGCGGCGAGGCGAGGCGCGCAGGCAGTCGACGAGGCCTTCGACCTCGGGAGCGATCCCTCCTTCGAGCTGCGCTGCGAGGGCGTCGCGAACTGCCGTCGCCGGCACCCGCCGTCGACGCAGGCTGGGCGTGAGGAGCTCGAGCCGCCGCCGCCCACCCCGCACGAGGGCGAGGAACCGGCGCTGGGGTCGAGCGTCGGCTTCAGGGATGACAAGCAGGGCCGGCCCGGCACGGCGAAGCACCCGCTCGAGATCTCCATGCGCGATCTCGAAAGGCTCGACCTCGATGCCGATGGCGGCACCGGCCGCGTCGAGCCAGCCGTCTA
>DASYUP010000111.1:0-2795 GCA_036001185.1 Thermoanaerobaculia bacterium | reverse complement strand
TGGATCTTCCTCTTCCCGCTGCTCTACCTGCTGGGGCGCTACTAACCCATGGCACGCGTGATCCTCGACAAGCCGGGTGACTACCCGCTCGCCCATCGCATCGTGCCGGTGAGCACCTACCTGATGGTGTTCGGCGCCCTGCTGCTGCTGACCGGGCTGACGGTGTTCGCCGCCTTCCACCACCTGGGCGATCCGTGGAACGACGTGGTGGCGCTGACCATCGCCGTCACCAAGGCGACGCTGGTGGTGCTGTTCTTCATGCACGTCAAATACAGCACCGCCATGGTGCGGCTGACGGTCATCGCCGCCCTGGTCTTCCTGATCACGCTGCTGGGCATCACCTGGTCGGACTACTGGGCCCGCCGGGTGCCGGCGATTCGCGTCCAGCAGACGATCTACCTGCCGCACCAGTAGGCGCCATCGCCCGCCCGCCGCGACGCCTCAGCGGGGCCGCTCGTAGGGCACGATGTGCTCCCACTCGCTGGCGTCGGAGCGCGCCACGACCGCCACCACCGGCTCCTGGTCGCTGAGGTTGAACACCTCGTGCGGCACGCCGGGGGCGATGAAGATGAAGTCGCCCGCCTCGTTGTCGACACTCTGGCAAAGGCCCTCGCCATACTCGTGTCGCACGCGGCCCTGCAGGATGTAGAGCATTACCTCGAAGCCGACGTGCACGTGGGCACGGGCGACGCCCCCGGGAGGAATGGTGGCGAGGTTCATCGACAGCTCGCGGGCGGCGACGTTCTTCGCCGACAGGCCGGCGCGGTAGCGGATGCCGTTCCAGCCGCGTTCGGCGCCGCCGCCGCGGAGGACGGCGATGCCGTCGTGGGCTTCGACGTGGCGGCGCAGCTCCTCGGGGGCGAGGTCCTGGCGGTCGAGCGGCTCGGGTCCTGGTGGGCTCATGGCGGGCCTCCGTGCTGGCCACCATCGTACGACTGCCGGCAGGGACGGGGGCAAGCCCGTACCGACACCAGAGAAGACCGTCGCGCCACCAGATGCTACGATCGCGCGCTCACCGCCCCGCAGCGACGATGATCGCCCCTCGTCCCTCGCTCGTCTCCTGGAACCTCACCAAGCGCTGCAACCTGCGCTGCCCGCACTGCTACATGGAGGCGGGCAAGGCGGCGGCCGACGAGCTGTCGACCGACGAGTGCCTGGCCCTGCTCGCCGAGCTCGCCGCCCTCGGCACCGAGATGGTGATCTTGACCGGCGGCGAGCCGCTGCTGCGGCGCGACGTCGACACCATCGCCCGCGCCGCCGCCGTCGCCGGGCTGTGGGTGGTGATGGGGACCAACGGCGTGCTGGTCACCGAGGCGGTGGCGGCGCGCATGGTCGACTGTGGCGTGCGCGGCGTCGCCATCAGCCTCGACTCCATCGACGGCGGCAAACACGACGGCTTCCGCGGCGGCCGCGGCGCCTTCGCCGCCTCGCTGCGCGCCCTCGAGCTGTGCCGCGCCCAGGGCCTCGAGGTGCTGGTGCAGACGACGGTGATGGAGGAGAACTACGACGAGGTCGAGCCGCTGCTCGACCTGGCGCGCCGGCTGGGCGCCTGGTCGTTCAACCTCTACTTCCTGGTCAAGACCGGCCGCGGCGAGGCGATGACCGAGCTTTCCCCCGAGCGCGGCGAGGCGATGCTGCGGCGCCTGGTGCGGCTGCAACAGGAGTACCGGCCGCTGCTGGTGCGTGCCAAGTGCGCGCCACATTTCAAGCGCATCGCCTACGAGGAGGGGGAGGCGGGGCTCGACAGCGGCGGCTGCATGGCGGGGGTGGACTACTGCCGCATCACCCCCGAGGGGGACGTGACGCCCTGCCCCTACATGACGGCCAGCGCCGGCAACGTGCGCGACGGCGGGTTCACCCGTATCTGGCGGGAAGCGCCGCTGCTGGAGTCGCTGCGCTACCCGCAGAACCTCGGCGGCCGCTGCGGCGCCTGCGAGTTCCGGGAGCTGTGCGGCGGCTGCCGCTGCCGCGCCTACGCCCACACCGGCGACGTGCTGGCCGAGGACCCCGGCTGCACCTACGTGCCCACCGGCATCCCCCTCGACGAACGCCCCCTGGTGTGGAGCCCTGCCGCCCGTGCCCGCCTCGAGCGCATCCCCATCGCCTTCATTCGCGGCAAGGTGGAGCGCGGAGTCGAGGCCTTCGCCCGCCGCCGGGGGGCGCCGGTAGTGAGCCCCGAGCTGATGGAGGAGGCGGTGCAGGGGAGCGGCCGCGCACCCGCCTTTGCGCCCCAGCCGAAGGCAGCCGGCTGAGGGCCCGCCGGCCGCGACCGGCGCCCCTTGACCGCCCTCTCCCCCTTTGCTAAGAAGCGGGCACCAAAGCGCCGCGACCGGGGAGTTTCGGGACTAGCGAGGGGCCGCGCGCAGCGGCGAGGGAGCTGAATGGCCGAGGCCGTCCTTCACGACGTCGACCCCATCGAGCACAGGCCATCCCTCATCCTCGGCGAGCCGGACTTCCACGGCATCACGGAGGCCGTCGCCCGCCCGGTGGAGTGGAAGCCGCCGCTCGGCTGGTGGATCGTCCTCGGCATCTCGCTGTCGATGCTCGCCCTGCTGGGCGTGGCGGTCGCCTGGCTGTTCTGGGAGGGGATCGGCGTCTGGGGCAACATGATCCCCGTCGCCTGGGCCTGGGACATCACCAACTTCGTCTTCTGGGTCGGCATCGGCCACGCCGGCACGCTCATCTCGGCGGTGCTCTTCCTCGTCCGCCAGCGCTGGCGCACCTCGATCAATCGCGCCGCCGAGGCCATGACCCTGTTCGCCGTCGCCTGCGCCCTCCTCTTCCCCACCATCCAC
>DASYUP010000110.1:0-3286 GCA_036001185.1 Thermoanaerobaculia bacterium | reverse complement strand
GGCGGCGGCCCGCAGTCTGCTTGCCCTGGGGCCCGGCCCCGAGGACGCGCATGCCCTCGAGCTGTTGCGCGACGGTCCGGCCGACCCGTCCGTGCTGCCCGCCTGCCTCGCCAAGCGCAAGGACCTGATCCCCGAGCTCCTGACGCAGCCGGGCAAGGCGCGCTCCTGGGGGTTCCTCCTCGCCAGCCGCTTCCCGCGGGCGGCGCCCGTCCCCGCCCTCGCCGCCGCCACCCGCGACGAGCTGCCGCCGGCCGACCTCGTCTCCTCGATCGTCAAGGCCTTCAAGAAGATCCGCGACGCGCGGTTGGCCGCGGCGCTGCTCGACCTCTACCTCGAAGCGCCTGCCGACTACCGCAGCTCGCTCACGCCGCTCCTCGCCACCCACCGCAACGAGCTCAAGCACCTGCTCGGCAAACGCAAGGACGTCGGTGAGGAGGTCCGCCTCATCCTCGCCGCTCACCTCGGGCTCGCCCCGCGCGACGTGGTCTCGCAGATCGTCGCCGTCGAGCCGCACGAGGCGCGCCTGCGGGTGCTCAATCAGGTGGCGATGCAGGAGGAGCTCGTGCGGCAGCTGCCGTGGGAAGGCTGGCTCGAGGAGCGGCCCGACCTCTACGCCGGTCTCGCGGCTCGGGTGGCCGCCGAGTTCTCGCTGCGAGAGCTCGTCCCCCCGCTGCGGGCGCAGCTCGCCCAGCGGCCCAACCCCGACCTGATCCGGGCGGTCGGGGAGCTCGGCGACCGCGACAGCGTGCCGGTGCTCCTGCGCCTGCTCGACGACGGCCCCAAGAACCTCGCGCCGCTCGTCCTCGAGAGCCTGGGTCGGGTGGGCGGTCCCGACGCACGCCAGGCCATCCGCCACGCCATCCTCGACGGGCGCTCGGAGCCGCGGATCGGCTACCGGGCGCTCTCGCTCTGCGCCATCGAGGAGGACGACGCCCTGTTCCGCCGCGCCGTGGGGCACCCGGACTGGTACGTGCGCCTCGCCTGCGCCGACGTGCTAGGCCGCTTCGTGAGGCCGGAGAACCTGGCGGCGCTGTCGCAGCTCGCCGCCGACCCGGTGGGCATCGTTTCGCAGCGGGCGCTGTCGTTCCTCGAGGCCTGACGGGCGGCATTCGGTGAGGCGTTAGATGGCTGTCACGGTCCCCGGGCCCGCTACCATGACCCCGGAGGAGCACCTGCTCCTCAACGAGGTCATCGAGCGCCAGTTCGGGCTCTCGTTCACGCCGGCGAAGAAGGAGTTCCTGGAGTCGCGGCTGCGGCCCCGCCTGGCGAGCCTCCACCTGCGGCGCTTCATCGACTACTACCTGCTGCTGCAGGTCGACCTCGAGGGCGAGCTGGAGCACCTGGCGCGCCTGATCACCAACAACGAGACCTATTTCTTCCGTGAGGTCTACCAGTTCGAGGGCCTGTTCGCGGAGGGCGTCGAGGAGCTGCGCAAGGCGGGGATGGACAACGAGCTGCGCATGCTCTGCGCCGGCTGCTCGTCGGGCGAGGAGCCTTACACTCTCAACATCTACGCCCGGCTGGCAGCGGGCCGACAGCCCAGCCGGCGCTGGTCGATCGACGCCTTCGACATCGACGTCGACCGCCTGAAGATGGCTCGTGACGCGGTCTACGGCGTGGGCTCGCTGCGCTCCACCGGTGAGGAGCAGCGGGCCCAGTATTTCAGCGGTTTCGCCGCCGACCGCTGGCAGCTGCGGCGTACCTACCGCGAGTCGGTGGGCTTCGCCTTCGGCAACATCCTCGACCTCAAGTCGTTTCGCAAGCGAGAACCCTACGACGTCATCTTCTGTCGCAACGTGCTCATCTACTTCTCCGAGGGGGCGTTCCAGCAGGCCATCGCCAACTTCGCCCAGTCGCTGCGCAAGGGCGGGCTGCTCTTTCTCGGCCACTCCGAGTCGTTGATCGGCAGGAGCGACCGCTTCGAAACGGTGCGCCTGGAGCGCTGCATCGCCTACCGGAAGCTGCGCGATTGATCCCCCTCCGTCTCGCCGTCGTCGACGACTCCGCCTTCGTACGCAAGGCGATCGCCAAGATGATGGGCGCCGAGACGGGTATCGAGGTGGTGGGTACCGCGGAGTCGGGCGAGGAGCTGCTCGCCAATCTCGATCGCTGGGCGCCCGACGTCATCACCCTCGACCTGTCGATGCCGGGGATCGGCGGGCTGGTCACCCTCGACCGCGTGATGGCGCTGCGCCCCATGCCGGTGATCATCCTCTCGACGCACGCCGGCAGCGGGGCGCCGCAGACCATCGAGGCGCTGCACCGCGGCGCCGCCGACTTCATCGACAAGCAGCAGTATTCGCTGCTCGACTTCTCGGCCTTGCGCCAGGTGCTGGTGGAGAAGGTGCGGGCGGTGGCAGGGGACCTCCATACACCCGCTCGCCGGCGCCCCGCTGCGCCCGCGGTCCTCAGCGGGACCCATCTGCCGGGCTCCTATGACGTGCTGCTCATCGGCGCCTCGACCGGCGGGCCGCCGGCCATCGAGCAGGTGCTGCAAGACCTCGGCGCGGAATGCCCGGTGCCGGTGCTGGTGGTGCAGCACATGCCGCAGGGCTTCACCCGCGCCTTTGCCGATCGCCTCAACACTCACCTGCCGCTGGAGGTGCGCGAGGCCGAAGACGGCATGCCGCTCCTGCCCGGCCGGGTCTACATCGCTCCCGGCGGGCGGCATCTGCGCATCTACCGCGACGGCCAGCGCGCCATCTGCAGCCTGTCGTTGAAGCCTGACAACGTCGCCCACCGGCCGGCGGTCGACGAGCTCTTCCTCTCCGCGCTGCCGGAGGCTTCGCGCGCCCTCGTCGCCCTCCTTACCGGCATGGGCAAAGACGGCGCCGAGGGGATGCGGCAGCTCGCCGCGCGCGGCGCCTTCACCGTCGCCCAGGACGAGGCGACGTCGGTGGTGTACGGCATGCCCGGCGCGGCGGTGACGCTGCAGGCGGCGCGCGAGGTGCTGCCGCTGCCGCGCATCGGGCCGCGCCTGCGCGAGTTGCTGGCGGTCCCGCGGCCGGTCAGCGCGGCCTAGGGTTGCAGAGCGGCCCCGGCTGCCGGCGGCCCCTAGCTGCGCTCCTTGGAGAGCTGCCGGCGCAGCAGCTCGTTCTCGAAGGCGATGCCGACCTCGGAGGCCGCCAGGTCGATGATGTCGATCTCCTCGATCGGCTGGTCCAGCAGGCCGTTGTCGGTGTAGATGAGGAGGATGACGCGGTCGGTGCCGAGGACGGGGAAGAGCACCACCTGGCCGGTGCGTGGGCGACCGACCAGGCGGCCCAGCTTGTCGGGGAAGCTGGCC
>DASYUP010000109.1:0-2158 GCA_036001185.1 Thermoanaerobaculia bacterium | reverse complement strand
GGTGGCTGCTAGACTGGCGCCCGCCGCAAAGGTCGCATAGCCATGGTCGAGTACGAGTTCACGCTCGCCGACGGGCGGGTGCATCGCTTCGTGGTCGGCGCGCAGGACGATGCGCCCACCACCTCGGAGCTGCCAGCGTGGACGGCCCTCTCCTTTCACCAGTGCGGCAACTGCCCGCTGTCGAGCGAGCAATCACCCCGCTGCCCGGCCGCCGTCGACGTCTTCCGCATCGCCGAGCGCTTCGCCGACAAGCTGTCCTACGAGCGCGTACACGTGCGCGTGGCACGCGGCGACCGCAGCCACGAGATCGACTGCGACGTGCAGACGGGACTGGGCTCGCTGCTCGGGCTGGTGATGGCGTCGAGCCGCTGCCCCATCCTCGGCGAGCTGCGTGGGCTGGCGCGTTTTCACCTGCCGTTTGCCCAGTTCGAGGAGACCCTCTTCCGCACCGTCGGCCTCTACCTGCTGCGCCAGTACTTCGTGGCCAGGGACGGCGGGGTGCCCGACTTCGAGCTGCGCGGCCTCGCCGCGCTCTACGACAACCTGCAGGAGGTCAACCGCGCCTTCAAGCGGCGCATCGAGGGCGCGTCGTCGCGCGACGCCAGCATCAACGCGGTGACCCTGCTGTTCTCCCTCTCGGCGCTGGTCGCCATGTCGCTCGACAGCGGTCTCGAGCAGCTGCGGCAGATGGTGGGCGCCGCCCCACCGGCGCTGGCCGCCGCGCCGCCGGAGATCTGATGGCCGACGGCGTGCCGACGGCAGAGCTGGTCCGCTACCTCGACGACTACCTGGAGTCCGCGGCCGCTCCCGACTACGGCCCCAACGGGCTGCAGGTGGAGGGGCCGGAGCGCGTGCATCGGCTGGTCACCGGCGTCTCCGCCTGCCGCGAGCTGTTCGGCCGCGCCCGCCAGCAGGGCGCCGACGCCGTGCTCGTGCACCACGGGCTCTTCTGGCGCGGCACTCCCTATCCCCTGGTCGGTCTGCAATACCGGCGTGTCGCCGAGCTGATCGAAGGTGGCCTGGCGCTGCTCGCCTATCACCTGCCGCTCGACCGCCACCCCGAGGTGGGCAACAACGCGCTGGCGGCGCGGGCGCTGGGGCTGCACGACCTGCGCCCCTTCGCGCTGCACGAGGGGATAGCCATCGGCTGGCGCGGCACCCTGCTCGAGGCGATCACCGCCCAGGAGCTGGCGGTGCGCTGCGGGCTGCTCTACGAGCAGCCGCCGCTGCTCCTCGGCCCGGGCGAGCGGCCGGTGCGGCAGGTCGGCATCGTCAGCGGCGGCGCGCAGCGGGAGTTCCTGCAGGCGATCGCCGAGAAGCTCGACGCCTACATCACCGGCGAGGCCAGCGAGTGGGTGACCAACCTGGCGCGCGAGTCGGGAGTGGCCTACCTGGCCGCCGGTCACTACGCCACCGAGCGGCTGGGGGTGCGGGCGCTCGGCGAGCACCTCGCCGCGCGGTTCGGCCTCAGCGCCGAGTTCGTCGACGTGCCCAACCCGGTATAGCCTCACCGTCGATCCGGGAGGAGCGACAGCGATGGCGACCAGCACGGCGGTGCGGCAGCAGCCGCTGCACGCGACGGTTCTCAACCTGGCGGTGATCGTCGCCGCCCTCGGCTACTTCGTCGACATCTACGACCTGCTGCTGTTCGCCATCGTGCGGCAGCCCAGTCTCGCCGGTCTCGGCGTCCCCGCCGACGCGCTGCTCGCCACCGGCGCCCACCTGCTGAACTGGCAGATGGGGGGGATGCTGCTCGGCGGCATCCTGTGGGGAGTACTGGGGGACAAGCGCGGGCGCCTGTCGGTGCTGTTCGGCTCCATCCTGCTCTACTCGCTCGCCAACCTCGCCAACGGCGCCGTCCACTCGCTCGGGGCGTACGCTGCCTGCCGGCTCATCGCCGGCATCGGCCTGGCCGGCGAGCTGGGCGCCGGCATCACGCTGGTGAGCGAGGTGATGACCCGCGAGCACCGCGGCTACGGCACCAGCCTGGTCTCCGGCTTCGGCATCCTGGGAGCGGTCGTCGCCGGCCTGGTGGGCAGGATGTTCGACTGGCGCATCGCCTACTACGTGGGCGGTGCCCTCGGGCTGGTGCTGCTGATCCTGCGCATCGGCGCCTACGAGTCGGGGATGTTCGATCAGGTGAAGAGCGCGACGGTCG
>DASYUP010000108.1:0-8071 GCA_036001185.1 Thermoanaerobaculia bacterium | reverse complement strand
GCAGTGACGAGGGCGAGAGGGTAACTAAGAGGCCGTCTCACGACGTCACCTCGCGCCGCGGGGCGTGGCGGGTCCTCCTGGCGTCGCCGAACCGCTCCGTCCGGAAGCGTACGCCGACGTCCGTCGACGTACGAAGTGGCGCCACCTGACCGCTTGCAAGTCGTTGAATAGCAAGACAATCCAGGTGGCACCCTGCTTGCGGCGCCGACCGCCGGACCCTCACATGATGGACCGCGATCTCGACCCCCGGGAGCTCCGCCGCCGCCGCCTGCGGCGCGCCGGCGGCCTCGCCGTGCCGCTGCTCGCCGTGGCGGCGCTGCTGGCCTTCCTCCCCGCCTGGCTGCGGCCCTCGCTGGCGCGCGAGCGAGTACGTATCGCGCGCGTCACGCGCGGCACCGTCGAGGGGTCGTTCACCGCTGCCGGGCGGGTGGTGCCGGCGTTCGAGAAGGTGCTGTCGAGCCCGGTCGAGGCGCGGGTGCTGCGGCTGCTCAAGCGCCCCGGCGACCGCGTGGCGCCGGGCGAGCCGCTGATCGAGCTCGACCTCGGCCAGCTGCGGCTCGAGGGGGACCGGCTCGCCGAGCAGGCCGAGCAGAAGCGCAACGAGATCGAGCGCGAGCGCGTGCGGCTCGCTGACCAGCTCGCCGGTCTCGGCGACCAGCGCGAGGCGGCGCGGCTCGATCACCAGCTGGCGAGCTTCAGGCTCGAGCAGAGCCGCCGCCTGCGCGCCGAGGGGCTGGTGGCCGAGGACGCGTTGCGCGAGGCCGAGGTGGCGGAGAGCAAGGCGCGGCTCGAGGAGGCGCGGCTGCTGCGCGCCGCCGGCACGGCGCGCCGGCAGGGAGCGGCGGCGCTGCGCACGCTCGAGCTCGACGCCCACGGCCTCGAGCAGCAGCGAGCGCAGGCGGCGCGCGAGCTCGACCTGGGCACCGCCCGGGCCGACCGCGCCGGGGTGGTGACCTGGCTGCCGGCACAGGAGGGGGCCACTGTGGGGCGGGGCGCGCCGGTGGCGCGGCTGGCCGACCTCTCGACCTTCGGCGTCGAGGGGACGGTCTCCGACGTGCACGCCAGCGCCCTGCGGCCGGGGCTACCGGTGCGCGTGACCGCCGGTGACGCCACCCTCGAGGGCACGGTACAGACCGTCGACCCCACCATCGAGGAGGGGGTGGTGCGCTTCCGCGTCGCCCTCGGCACGCCGTCGAGCCCGTTGCTGCGCAACAACCTGCGCGTCGACGTCGACGTCATCACCGATCGCCGGCGGGGCGTGCTGCGGCTGCCGCGCGGCGCGGCGCTGCAGGGCGGGCGCCAGCCGCTGTTCGTCGTCGACGGCGGCCGCGCCCGGCGACGCACGGTCGAGCTCGGCATCTCCGGCCCCGACGGCTGGGAGGTGCTCGCCGGCCTCGACGAAGGGGAGGAGGTCGTCCTCTCCGACATGAGCGACTATCTGCACGCGGAGGAGATCCGCTTGCGCTGAGCATCGAGATCGCCACGGGCCCTGCGGGCCCTCGCGATGACAGGGGACGTCATTGCGAGGAGCGCAGCGACGGTGGCGATCTCGACGCCGAAAGGAACCACACGATGATCCGCCTCGAAGACGTCTCCAAGAACTACCGCACCGACCGCATCGAGACCCGCGCGCTCGACGGCATCCAGCTCACCGTCGAACGCGGCGAGTTCGTCGCCGTCATGGGTCCCTCGGGGTGCGGCAAGACGACGCTGCTCAACCTCATGGGCCTGCTCGACGTGCCGAGCGCCGGGCGCGTGGTGCTCGACGGCCAGCCGGTGGCCACCCGCCGCGATCGCGAGCTGTCGCGGCTACGCAACGAGAAGGTGGGCTTCATCTTCCAGAGCTTTCACCTGGTGCCCGACCTCACCGTGCTCGACAACGTCGAGATCCCGCTGCTCTACCGCCGCCTGGCGAGTCGCGAGCGGCGGCGCCTCGCGCTCGCCGCCCTCGACCGGGTGGGGCTCTCCTCGCGAGTGCACCACTTCCCGACCCAGCTCTCGGGCGGCCAGCAGCAGCGCGTCGCCGTGGCCCGCGCCTTTGTCGGCCGCCCGCAGCTGCTGCTCGCTGACGAGCCCACCGGCAACCTCGACAGCACGATGGGAGAGGAGATCCTCGGCTTGTTGGCCGCCGCCAACACCGCCGGCACGACGGTGGTGATGGTGACCCACGACACCCGCATGGCGCAGCACGCGCACCGGGTGGTGCGGCTCTTCGACGGCCGCCAGGTCCAGTAGGAGCGAAGGCGATGCTGCACAGCTACCTCAAGCTCGCCTGGAAGGTCCTCCTGCGGCGGAAGTTCTTCACCTTCGCCAGCCTCTTCGGCGTCGCCTTCACCCTGCTGGTGCTCACCGTCGCCGCGGCGCTGCTCGACGACGTCTTCGCTCCGCATCCGCCGGAGACCCGCATGGCCCGCACGCTCGGCCTCTACGGCATGGGGATGACGGGCCCGGAGTCGTCCCGCACGAGCTTCGCCGGCTGGCCCTTCGTCAAGCGCTACATGCGCGACCTGCCTGGCGCCGAGAAGGTGGCGCTGCTACAGCTGCAGCACGAGGTGGATTCCTACCCGCACGGGCAGAAGCTCACCTCTTACCTCAAGCGCACCGACGGCGCCTTCTGGCAAGTGCTCGACTTCCACTTCCTCGAGGGCCAGCCCTTCACCGAGGACGACGAGCGGCAGGCGCGGCGGGTGGCGGTGATCAACGAGACCACGCGTTCGCGCTTTTTCAGCAACGGGCACGCCGTCGGCCGCACCATCGAGATGGACGGCCAGCGCTTCCGCGTCGTCGGGGTGGTCGAGGACGTCCCCTTCCTGCGCGTCGTCCCCTTTGCCGATGTCTGGGTGCCGATCAGCACCGCCCGCTCCGACAGCTACAAGCGCGAGTACGTGGGCGACTTCTTCGCCCTGGTGCTGGCCGACCCGGCGCGCATGGACGAGCTGCGACGCGAGTTCGCCGCCCGCGTGGCGGCGGCACGCCCTCCGGACCCCCACACCTTCACCCGCTTCTACGGCGGCCTCGAGTCGCTCTTCGAGTTCGTCTCCCGCCTCATCTTCGCGCCGCACTTCGAGGAGGCGCACACGGGGAGCCTGCTCGGCGTGCTCGCCGGCCTGGCCCTGCTCTTCATGCTGCTGCCGGCCATCAACCTGGTGAACCTCAACCTGTCGCGCATCCTCGAGCGCACCGGCGAGATCGGCGTGCGCAAGGCTTTCGGCGCCTCCTCCTGGACGCTGGTCGGCCAGTTCGTCGTCGAGAGCCTGGTGCTGTCGCTGCTGGGCGGTGCGCTGGGCGTCCTGCTCTCCGGCATCGTGCTGTGGGCGCTCAACGGCAGCGGCCTCATCCCTTACGCCCAGCTCACCCTCAATCCGCGGGTCTTCCTCTGGGGATTGGCCTTCAGCGCCGCCTTCGGCCTGCTGTCCGGGGTCTACCCGGCCTGGCGCATGTCGCGGCTGCACCCGGTGGAAGCCCTGCGCGGGAGGCCCCAGTGATCCGCCACCTCCTCAAGCTCGTCTGGCATCGCAAGCGCTCCACCGGGCTGCTCATGCTGGAGATCGCCGTCTCCTTCCTGGTGGTCTTCGCGGTGGCGTTGTTCGCCCTGCGCTGCGTCGCCAACTGGCGCCGGCCGCTGGGCTTCCAATGGCAGGACGTCTGGGTGGTCAACGTCGACACCAACGCCTCCACCGACGACGAGGGGACGGCCGAGGACGTCGCCCGCACCCGCCAGCTGCTCGCCGAGGCGCGGTCGCTGCCGCCCGTTGTGGCGACGGCGGGAGCGCTCATCGCTCCCTACCAGATCGGCGGCAGCTACGGCGTCCTCAACTACCAGAATCGCTCGGCGCGGATGTCGGTGATCGAGGCCACCGACGACTTCGCCAGCGTCGCGCGACTGCACCTCGTCGCCGGCCGCTTCTTCGGTCGCGCCGACGACGGCTCGAACGTGCCACCGGTGGTGATCAACCAGCGGCTGGCACGGGCGCTGTTCGAGGGTGTCGATCCGCTGGGCAAGGTGATCGGCCACGGCCAGCGGCCGGTGCGGGTGGTCGGGGTGATCGACGAGTTCCGCCAGTTCGGCGAGCTGCTATCGGGCGGCAACGTGCTGTTCGAGCGGATCACCCTCGCCAATGCCGACGAGCGCCCGCCGCGACGTCTCATGCTGCGCATGGCGCCCGGGACCACCGCTGCCTACGAGCCCGAGCTGGTCAGGCGCCTGGCGCCGGTGGCACCCGGCTGGTCGCTGTCGGTGCAACCGCTGGCGGCGATGCGTCACTCGCAGCTGCGTCTGCAGATGGCGCCGCTGGTGGTGGGCGGGGTGGTGGCGGGCTTCCTGCTGCTGATGGTGGCCCTCGGCCTGCTGGGCGTGTTGTGGCAGAACGTCACCCGCCGCACCCGCGAGCTCGGGCTGCGCCGCGCGGCCGGCGCCAGCCGTGCCGCCGTGCACCGCCAGGTGATGCTCGAGCTGGTGCTGGTCACCTCGCTGGCGGTGGTGCCGGCGCTGCTGCTGGTCGTGCAGCTGCCGCTGCTGTCGTTGTTCGAGGACCTCGAGCCGCTGCTGGTCGTCGCCGCGGCGGCGACCGCGCTGGTGGTCGTCTTCGCGCTCACCGTCAGCTGCGGCCTCTACCCCAGCCGCGTGGCGACCCGCCTGGCGCCGGCCGACGCACTGCGCTGGGAATGAGGGACCGTGAAGGGCGACGACGCACGCCGGTGGGAGAAGGGTGGCCGGCCTGGTCGCCCGACGGGCGGCAGATCGTCTACGCTTCGCAGGAGACCGGCAACTACAGCCTCTACATAATGGACCACGAGGGCGAACACCGGCGTCGCGTCACCAGCCCACGGCCCCCCTACTGGGACGCCCGCCCGCAGATCGCGGCCGACGGCAAGAGCGTCGTGTTCAACCGCAAGACCATCGCCATCTACACCCTGCAGCTGCCGGCCTCATGAAGGCGCGCGTCCTGGTCGTCGACGACGACGCCTCGGTGCGGGCCTCGCTCGCCCTGCTGCTCAAGCAGCGGGGGTATGCCTCGGCCGCTGCCGCCAGCCCTGCCGAGGCCCTGGCACAGCTCGGCGGCGCGCTCGCCACCCACCCCTTCGACCTCGTGGTGCAGGACATGAACTTCTCGCGCGCCACCAGCGGCACCGAGGGGCTGGTGCTGCTGCGCGACATCCGCGGCCGACACCCCGAGCTGCCGGTGGTGCTGATCACCGCCTGGGGCTCGATCGGCCTCGCCGTCGAGGGGATGAAGGCGGGGGCGGCCGACTTTCTCACCAAGCCCTGGTCGAATGCCGCGCTGCTGTCGGCGGTGGAGACTGCCCTGTCGCTGCGCGGCGTGCGCGCCGCCGGCGAGCCGGCGCTCGGCCGCGGCGAGCTCGACCAGCGCTTCGACCTCGCCGGCTTGCTCGGCAACGACCCGCGATTCCTGCGCCCCGTCGAGCTGGCGATGCGGGTGGCCCCCACCGACGCCGCCGTGCTGATCACCGGCGAGAGTGGCACCGGCAAGGAGCTGGTGGCGGAGGCGATTCACCGCAACAGCCGGCGTCGCGACGGCCCCTTCGTCAAGGTCAACCTCGGCGGCATCTCGCCGACCCTCTTCGAGAGCGAGATGTTCGGCCACGTGCGCGGCGCCTTCACCGACGCGCGGGCCGACCGCCGCGGGCGCTTCGAGCTCGCCCACGGCGGCACCATCTTCCTCGACGAGGTGGGCGAGGTGGAGCTGGCGGCGCAGGTCAAGCTCCTGCGCGTGCTGCAGGATCGCTCGTACGAGGTGCTGGGCAGCAGCGTAACTCGCACCGTCGACGTGCGAGTCGTGGCGGCCACCAACCGCGACCTCAACGAGATGGTGGCGCGCGGCCAGTTCCGCGAGGACCTGCTCTACCGCCTCAACCTCATCGCCGTGCGACTGCCGGCGCTGCGCGAGCGCGGCGACGACGTGGCGCTGCTCGCCGCCATTTTCCTGGCGCGCGCCGCCGAGTCGTACGGGCGGCCGCCGCTCACCCTCGCTCCCGGTGCCCTCGCCTGGCTCGGCGCCCAGCGCTGGCCGGGCAACGTGCGGCAGCTGCGGCAGCTCATGGAGCGGGCGGTGCTGGTGCTGGAGGAGGACGAGCTGCAGGCGGGCGCCCTCGCCGCCCTCGCCGACCAGCCGGCGGCGGGGGAGGGGAGTGGCGCCGTGCCCCACCCCGGCAGCATGACGCTCGAGGACATGGAACGGGCGATGATCGCCCGCGCCCTCGAGCACTACGGCGGCAACCTCACGCGGGTGGCGGAGTCGCTGGGGCTGTCGCGGCCGGCGCTCTACCGGCGGCTGGAGAAGCACGGCCTGCTGGCGCGCGGGGACGAGCCCGAGTGAGCCGCGGGTGGCGGGCGGGCGGGGCAGAGGGGGGCGGATGAACGGCCGGCGCCGGCGCGGGGGCATCCTCGGCTATCTGCTCGCCAGCCACCTGCTGTTCGCCGCGGCGCTGGTCTACGCCTTTGGCGGCCGGCCCTGGTGGATCCTCGGCACCGAGCTCGTGCTGCTGCTGTCGCTGCTCGTCGGCTTCCGCCTGCTGCGGCGCATAGCCGCCAGCCAGGAGTTGCTGGGTACCGCCGTCGAGCTGCTGCGCGAGCGCGATTTCGGCTCGCACCTGCTGCCGGTGGGACAGCACGACGCCGACGCGCTGGTCGAGCTTTTCAACCGCATGAGCGATCGCCTGCGCGAGGAGCGGCTGCGGCTCGAGGAGCAGAGCTTCCTGCTCGACAAGGTGCTCGCCGCCTCGCCGGTGGGCGTGGTGACGCTCGACCACGACGGGCGAGTGACGATGCTCAACGCGGCGGCCGCGCAGCTGCTGCGGGTCACCGCGACGCGGGCGGGGACGAGCCCCGCCCCTACGCCGGCAGACGGTGTGCCGGGCGTCGCCTCTTTCTCCGCCTCGGGGGTGGGGGCGGGGCTTGTCCCCGCCCGTCTGGACGAGCTCCCGGGCTCCCTCGCCGCCGAGCTCGCCTCCCTCGCGCCCGGAGAATCCCGGCTGGTCCCTCTCGAGGGCCGGCGGCGCCTCAAGTGCTACCGCGGCCAGTTCTTCGACCGCGGCTTCCCGCGCAGCTTCTTCCTCCTCGAGGAGGTCACCGAGGAGCTGCGCACTTCCGAGAAGGCCGCCTACGAGCAGCTGGTGCGCATGATCTCCCACGAGGTGTCGAACTCAGTGGGGGCGGTGGGATCGCTGCTCGAGTCCTGCCTCGCCTGGGGAGAGCAGCTGCAGCCCGGCGATCGCGAGGACTATGGCCAGGCCCTCGGCGTCGCCGGCGCCCGCCTGCGCAGCCTCAACGCCTTCGTCAACGGCTTCGCGGAAGTGGTGCGGCTGCCGCCGCCCGACCGCCGCCCGCACGACCTCGGAGCCCTGGTCGACGAGGTGCTGCGCCTGCTCGCCCCCGAGCTCGAACGGCGCCGCATCACCTGCGGTTGGGGCCGCCGCGAGGCGCTGCCGGCGCTCTCCCTCGATCGCCACCAGATGGAGCAGGTGCTGGTCAACGTCCTCAAGAACGCCCTCGAGGCGATCGGCGAGAGTGGCGAGATCGCCCTCTCGCTGGCGCGCGAGGACGGGCGCCCGACGCTGCGCATCGCCGACAGCGGCGTGGGGATCACCCGCGAGGCGGAGGGGCGGCTGTTCGTGCCCTTCTTCTCCACCAAGCGCGACGGCCGTGGGCTGGGGCTGGTGCTCACCCGCGAGGTGGTGGGGCAACACGGCTTCGGCTGCGGCCTCGCCAACCGCGCGGGCGGGGGGGCGGAGTTCGTGCTGCGGATGTGAGGCAGTGGCTGGCCGTTCGGCGCCGGGTTGACAGGGTCCAGCGCCCTCGCGTAGCTTCCCCAACTACCCGTTGGAATCGGCTGACAGTGCCGCAGTGCGGCCTGCCATCGGCCTCGACATCGTGGGAGGAAGGAGTCCCGTGCCCCATCGCCTCGCCAGCGCAGTGCGGACCTCCGTGCGCCGTTGCTCCCGTGCAGGCGCGATCGTCGCCGCGCTGCTCGCCGTCGGCCTGCCGGCGGCCACCAGGGCGGCGGAGCCCGCCAAGCTACCGCCTGGCGTCGGGCCGGCCCCGCTCGCCGCC
>DASYUP010000107.1:0-2387 GCA_036001185.1 Thermoanaerobaculia bacterium | reverse complement strand
TACTCGGTCGAGATGGTGATGGTGCCGGTGGCCCTGCGGGGCGAGAAAGCGGGCGAGCGGCTCCCCCGCGACCGCTTCCAGCTCAAGGTCGACAACCGGCTAGTGAAGATCGAGTCGTTCGAGAACGACGGCGGCGCCCCGCTCTCCCTCATCTTCCTGCAAGACCTCTCCGGCAGCATGGCCGAGGAAGAGAAGATGGGCACCTCGCGAGAAGCCCTCGATTGCTTCCTCGACACCGCGCGCAAGGGCGACGAGGTTGCCCTCGCCACCTTCGCCGGCGGTCGCACCGAGGTGGACGTGCCGCTCACCGCCAACGTCGGCGCGCTGCGCGAGGCGATGGACCTCTGGGATCCCTACGGCACGACCGGGCTCTACGACGCGGTGGCGATGCTGCCGGAGATGTCGGTCGGCAGCAACGGCGCCAAACGCGCGGCCGTGCTGGTGACCGACGGCGTCGACAACGTCAGCGCCATCCCGCCCTCGCAGGCGCAGGAGCTGGTGCGCTCGGCGGAGCTGCCGGTGTACGTGCTGGCGCTGCCACCACGCGACGAGGAGCTGGCGCCCAAGGGCACCTACCGCTACGGCGACCTGCTCGAGCAGCTTGCCCAGGTCACGGGGGGTCGATACTATGACCTGCACGACCCCGCCGAGGCCCGGCGCACCTGCGCCGCCATCCTCGGCGAGCTACGTCACCAGTACGTACTGGGCTTCTCCGTGACCGGCAACGGTCCCTCTACCTACCATGCGATCCACGTCCAGGTGCGCGGCGCCGGGAAGAAAGTCTCGCTGATCCATCGGCGGGGCTATCGCGGCACCGCGCCGAGCGCTGCAGAAACCAGCTAGTTCGGTTTTCCCGTGCCGGCGCCCGGCGGCGCCGGTGATCTCTTCAACGACCCGAAGGAGCGAGGTATGCGCTGGAAGGGGATGATCGTTTGGACGTTGGCCGCCGGCCTGCTGGCCACCGGTTGCGCCAGTAAGAAGTACGTGCGCGAAGAGGTGGGGCGCGAGACGGCGGCCGTGCACACCCGCGTCGACACCCTGCAAGGGCAGGTGGAAGCGACCCAGACCAAGGTCAGGGAGCACGACGAGCAGATCGCCCAGGTCTCGAAGACGGCGCAGGAGGCGCTGCAGCGGGCCCAGGAGGCGGGCAAGCTCGCCGAGGGCAAGCTGCTCTACGAGACCGTGCTGTCGGACGACAAGGTCCACTTCCCGTTCGACAGGTCCGCCCTCTCCGACGAGGCGCGGGCGGCTCTCGACACCTTCGCCCAGCCGCTCGTGGGCGACAACCAGAACATCTACATCGAGATCCAGGGACACACGGACTCGGTGGGCAGCGACCAGTACAACAACGACCTCGGACTCGAGCGGGCCGAGGCGGTGCGTCGCTACCTCAACATGCAGCACCACATCCCGCTGCACCGGATGGCGGTGATCTCGTACGGCGAGACGGCGCCGGTCACCGACAACAAGTCGCGGGACCATCGCTCGCAGAACCGTCGCGTCGTGTTGGTGGTGCTCAAGTAGGCCGGCGGTCTCGATCGCACGGCCTCGACGAGTGGAGATGAGGCGGGGCGCGGGCCCCGCCTCTTGGTTTCCGGCCTCACCCCTCCTTCAGCACCGACTGCGGCGCCAGTCGCGCGGCGCGGCGCGCCGGTAGCGCGCAAGCGAGCAGAGCGGTGGCGGCGAGGACCACGGCAACGGCGGCAAAGGTCGCCGGATCGGCGGGTCTGACGCCGTAGAGCGTGCTCGCCAGCAGGCGCGCGAGCGCCCAGCCGCCGGCGCCGCCGACGGCGAGGCCGGCCGCCACCACCACCATGCTGTCGGCGATGACCAGCCACAGCAGGTCGGCCGGCCGCGCGCCGAGGGCCAGGCGCAGCGCCAGCTCGCGCCCGCGCTGGCCCACCGCGTAGGCCATGAGGCCGTAGAGGCCGAGCGCCGCGAGCAGCAGCCCGAGGCTCGCCAGGGTGCCCATGAGGCCGGCACCGAAGCGCTCGCCGACGAGCACGTCCGCCAGGTACTCGCGCATCGGCATGATGGCGGCCACCGGCTGCTCGAAGTCGACGCCGTGGATTGCCTGGCGCAGCGCGGCGGCCACGGCAACGCCCGGCGCCGGCCGCACCACCAGCGAGAGCGGCATGGCAACCGGCAGCGGGAAGGCCTCCTGCGCGTAAGGCACGTACCAGACCGGCCGGTCGATGCGGAAGCCGAAGCGGTCCTCCTTGACGTCGGCGACGACGCCGACGACGGTCATCCAGGGGCCCGCCACGCCGGCGCGCAGCCGTCGCACCCGCCTGCCGATCGCCTCGCCGTCAGGCCACGCCTGGCGCACCAGCTCCTCGCTCACCACCACCACCGGCAGGCTGCCGGCACGGTCGCCGGCGTCGAGG
>DASYUP010000106.1:0-2343 GCA_036001185.1 Thermoanaerobaculia bacterium | reverse complement strand
GGAGGCCGGCCTCGCCGGCAAGGAGTACGTCAACTATCGCGAGTACCCCGACGAGGAGGTGGTCGCGCTGGTGGCGACGGCCTCGCGCATCACCGGCCTCGAGGTACCGGCCATCCTCGAAGACTTCGGGATCTACCTCGCCGCCGACCTGATGCGGATCTACCGGCCGCTGGTGCGGCCGGAGTGGAAGCTGCTCGACTTCCTCGAGCACGTGGAAGAAAGCGTCCACGGCGTCGTGCGCTCGCGCAACCGGCAGGCGCGGCCACCGGGGCTGCGCGCCATCCGCGAGGCGCCCGACCGGGTGGTCGTCGTCTACTCCTCGGGGCGCCGCCTCTGCGCGCTGGCGGTGGGAATCGTCCACGGGCTGAGCGCTCACTACGGCGAGCCCATCACGGTCGATCACGAGGCCTGCCAGCAGCGGGGGGCACCGGCCTGTCATATCGGCGTGCGCGTGCTGCCAGGCAGTGGCCGGCACCCCGGCGAGACAGCCTTCCCGACCCCGCAGCCGCCGGCCTAGTCGTGTCGCGGGTGCCTTCCCGATGACGAGGAATGGCCACGAACAGCTCACCGCCGCCGAAGTCGCCAAGCGCCGGTCAGCCAGGCGCCGCCGAGCCAGGTGCAGCCCAGCCAGCTGCAGCCCAGCCAGGTGCAGCCCAGCCGGGCGCAGACCAGCCAAGCGCCGCGGAGCACGGCGATGAGCCCACCCACTTGCGGCTGGCTCGGGCCTTCGTGGCCCTGCCCACGGGCTCGAAAGTCGCCTCGGCGACGGTGATGCTCGCCGGCGCCCTGACCTGGGCGTTCTGGAGCGGGGGCCGTCCCGTCCTGCAGCCGGGCCGGACCTCTGACGACCATCACCTGATCTCCGCCGCCTGCTCCGCCTGTCATACGCCGTTCGTCGGCGTGACCAACGACGCCTGCCAGGCATGCCACCAGCGCGAGCTCGAGCACGACACCCACCCGGTGTCCGTCTTCGACGACCCGCGCTGGGCGTCCAGCCAGGAAGCCGAACGCGCGCTGCTCTGCACCGGCTGCCATCGTGAGCACCAGGGCGGCTCCCAGGTCGTGCAGCTCGATGCCGGGTTCTGCTTCGCCTGCCACGATGACGTCGTCGAGAAGCGCCCGAGCCACGCCGCCCTGGCGCCGCGTAGCTGTGGAGAGAGCGGCTGCCACAACTACCACGACAACTCGGTGCTCAACGAGGCCTTCCTTCGCCGGCAGCTCGCGGCGCCCCTGCTGGCCTCGGGACCGGGCTTGCGAGCCGTGCCCCGGCTGCTCCTTCGACGCGCTCCGCGACCGGCGCTCGCCGCGGCACTGCGGGTACCGGCAGGTCTCGAGGCCGAAGCGGAGATCGTCGCGCGCTGGCGGGCCGGTGCTCACGCCGGCGCGAACGTCGGCTGCGGCGACTGCCACCAGCCGGCGGGCCAGGCGCTGATCCGGCGCCCGGGGCGGAGCGTCTGCGCCAAGTGCCACGGCTTCGCCGCCGAGACCTTCCTCACCGGCAAGCACGGCGTTCGCGGGCGGGTGGGGCTCTCACCGCTCGAGCCGCGGCTCGCCAGGCTGCCCATGCGCCCCCCCCACCCGCGACAGCCGGCGGCGTTCGGCTGCGGGAGCTGCCACGAGCCGCATCGAATCGACACCGCGTTCGCGGCCACCGCCGCGTGCCTCGGCTGCCATGCCGACAAGCACTCGCTGGCGTTCGCGGATTCGCCGCACTCCCGTTATCGCGGGAGCTCCTTCGGTGGCGCCATCACCTGCGCCACCTGCCACATGCCGCGCACGACGAGCCCCGACCGCCAGAAGGTTGTCGTCGAGCATGGCAACACGTTCACCCTGCGGCCGCGCGACCGCATGCTGGGCAGCGTCTGCCTGGATTGCCACGGGCTCGCCTTCGCGATGAGCAGCCTCTACGACGACGCCCTGGTCGAGAACAACTTCCGGGGCCGCCCACAGATCGCCCACCAGACCCTCGAGTTGCTGAGGACAACGACCCCAGGAGAGGCACAGCGATGAGCGAGGAACGTCGAGATCGCACGATCCTGACCCTGACGGCCGCGCTGCTGATCGTCGGCTGCAAACCCGGCGGCAACGCTTCACCGGGCGTGCCCCCCGAGCAGGTGGCCGACCTCGTCCACACGGTGATCGCGGCAGACCGCGCCGTCTATGCCGACCGCGTCGTCCATCGGCTGCAGGACGTCGAGGGCATCATCCGCTCGGACGAGAAGTTCGAGGAGAAGAAGGCCCTCCCCCTGCCGTCACAGATGCTGCGCATGGCGGCGAAGAAAGTTGCTGACACCTCGTCGTTCCGCTACGCGCTGATCAGCCAGTGGGCGATCAACAAGGCCA
>DASYUP010000105.1:0-4000 GCA_036001185.1 Thermoanaerobaculia bacterium | reverse complement strand
GGGCGGGGTGGCCGATCCCGGCCCGTTCACCGCCCGGGGCGTGCGCCGCGGCATCGAGGCGGCGGTACGCGCCGCCCTCGGCCGCCAGGACCTCGCCGGCGTCTCGGTGCTGGTCCAGGGGGTGGGGGACGTCGGCTATCCGCTGGCGCGCGAGCTCGCCGCCGCCGGCGCCCGGCTGCTGGTGAGCGACGTCGACGCCGACCGCCACGAGCGCGCCACCCGCGAGTTGGGGGCCGTCGCGGTGCCGCCCGAACAGGCGTGGGACGCCCCCTGCGACGTCTTCGCGCCTTGCGCCGTCGGCGGCGTGCTGTCGGGCGAGACCATCCCGCGCCTTGCCTGCCGGGTGGTGGCGGGGTCCGCCAACGCGCAGCTGGCAACGCCGGAGGATGCTGCGCGGCTGCACGCCCGCGGCATCGTCTACGTGCCCGACTACGTGGTCAACGCCGGGGGTGCCTATGCCTTCGCGCTGCTCGGCCGCGGCGAGCGCGACCCCGGGCGCCTGATGGCGCACATGGACCGGGTGGGCGACATCGTCACCGCGGTACTCGCCGCGGCGGCGGCGGCCGGCAGCTCCCCCCTCGCCGCTGCCGGACGCCGGGTCGAGCGGATCCTCGCCGGCGGCCGCGCCGGGCTTCCCATCGAGTCACTTGCGCCCACTCTCGAGTAACCGGAGGTTATCGTGATGCGAGCCTTGGCGTTGCTGTGCGTCGCCCTCGTCGCCATCTGCGTTCCCGCCGCCGCCAAGAAGGCGAGCCCGGCTTCCGCCAAGGACGAGGACAAGGACAAGAAAGAAGAGAAGAAGGACGTCCTCTCCGCGGGCACCTTCTCCGGCCTCGAGTTGCGCGAGATCGGCCCGGCCCTCACCTCCGGCCGGGTGATCGACATCGCCATCGACCCCCACGACCACGCGGTGCGCTACGTCGCCGCCGCCTCCAGCGGCGTCTGGAAGACCACCAACTCCGGCACCACCTGGAAGGCGGTCTTCGCCTCGCAGCCCTCCTACTCGATCGGCTGCGTGGTGATCGATCCCAAGGACCCGCTGGTGGTCTGGGTGGGCACCGGCGAGAACAACAGCCAGCGCAGCGTCGCCTACGGCGACGGCGTCTACAAGTCGCTCGACGGCGGCGCCACCTGGTCGCGTGTCGGGCTCGAGAAGTCCGAACACATCGGCAAGATCCTCATCGACCCCACCAACAGCCAGCGCGTCTTCGTCGCCGCGCAGGGGCCGCTGTGGGCCGACGGCGGGGATCGCGGCCTCTATCGCACGACCGACGGCGGCAAGACCTGGAAGCGGGTCCTCGACGTCAGCACCCACACCGGCGTCACCGACGTGGTGATGGACCCGCGCGACCCCAACACCCTGTGGGCCGCCTCCTACCAGCGCCGGCGCCACATGTGGACGCTCATCGACGGCGGCCCGGAGTCGACGATCTACAAGTCCACAGACGGCGGCGAGAGCTGGCGCAAGGTCGAGAAGGGACTCCCCGAGGGCGACAAGGGGCGCATCGGCCTCGCCGTCTCGCCGGTCGACCCCGACGTCGTCTACGCCTGGGTCGAGGCGCAGCGCGGTGACAGCGGCTTCTTCCGCTCCAGCAACCGCGGTGAGAGCTGGGAGAAGCGCGGCGGCTACATCTCCACCAGCCCGCAGTACTACCAGGAGATCGTCGCCGACCCGCACGTGCTCGACCGCGTCTATGCGATGGACACCTTCATGAAGGTGACCAACGACGGCGGCAAGACCTGGAGCAACGCCGGCGAGCACAGCAAACACGTCGACAATCACGCGCTGTGGATCGACCCCGACGACAGCGACCACCTGGTCAACGGCAACGACGGCGGCGTCTACGAGAGCTGGGACCGGGCCAAGACCTGGACGTTCACCACCAACCTGCCGCTCACCCAGTTCTACCGGGTGAGCCTCGACAACGACAAGCCGTTCTACAACGTCTACGGCGGCACGCAGGACAACGAGAGCCTGGGCGGCCCCTCGCGCACCATCGACGTCAGCGGCATCGTCAGCGCCGACTGGTGGGTGACCCTCGGCGGCGACGGCTTCGAGAGCGCCATCGACCCCGAGGACCCCAACGTCGTCTACTCGCAGTTCCAGTACGGCAGCCTCTTCCGCTACGACAAGAAGAGCGGCGAGATCGTCGACATCCAGCCGCAGCCCGGCCCTGGCGAGCCCGCCAACCGCTGGAACTGGGACTCGGCGTTGATGATCTCGCCGCACTCCCACACCCGCCTCTACTTCGCCTCGCAGCGGCTGTGGAAGAGCGACGACCGCGGCAACACCTGGACGGCCATCTCTCCCGACCTCACGCGCCAGATCGACCGCAACAAGCTGAAGGTGATGGGGCGCGTGTGGGGCGTCGACACGGTGGCCAAGAACGCCTCGACCTCGTTCTACGGCAACATCGTCGCGCTGTCGGAGTCGCCCCTCGTCGAGGGCATGCTCTACGTCGGCACCGACGACGGCCTCATCCAGGTCTCCGAGGACGGCGGCGCCCACTGGCGCCAGCAGGTCAAGTTCCCCGGCGTGCCCGACATGGCCTACGTCAGCGACCTCGAAGCCTCGCGCTTCGACAAGGACACCGTCTACGCCAGCTTCGAGAACCACACCCAGGGCGACTTCAAGCCGTACGTGCTCAGGAGCAGCGACCGCGGCCGCAGCTGGACGGCGATCGCCGGCGATCTACCGAAGAACGGCATGGTGTGGACCCTGGCCCAGGACCACGTGCGGGCCCCGCTGCTCTTCGCCGGCACCGAGTTCGGCCTCTACTTCTCTCCCGACGAGGGCAAGAAGTGGATCGAGCTCGAAGGTGGCCTGCCCACCATCGCCGTGCGCGACCTCGACGTGCAGCGGCGCGAGAACGACCTCGCCCTTGCCACCTTCGGCCGCGGCTTCTGGATCCTCGACGACTACACGCCGCTGCGGCAGGCGAGCCGCGAGACGCTGGAGAAGCCGGCGACGCTCTTCCCGGTCAAGGACGCCCTCGCCTACATGGAGCGCTACCGGGTGGGCGGCAAGGGCAAGGCCTTCATGGGCGAGACCTGGTTCACCGCCGACAACCCGCCCTTCGGCGCCGTCTTCACCTACTACCTCAAAGAGGGGCTCAAGAGCCTCAAGGAGCAGCGCCAGGAGCGTGAGGGCAAGGCGGACAAGAAAGGTGAAGACGTCTTCTACCCCACCTGGGAAGAGCTGCGCGCCGAGGATCGCGCCGAGGACCCCGCCATCGTGCTCACCGTCAGCGACCCGCAGGGCAACGTGCTGCGGCGGCTCACCGGCCCGGTGTCGAAGGGCTTCCACCGCGTCGCCTGGGACCTGCGCTTCCCCTCCAGCGAGCCGGTGCGCCTCGAGCGCCACAACGAGGAGGAGGGCGACGACTTCGAGGCGCCCACCGGCCCGATGGCGGCGCCCGGCAGCTACCGGGTGCAACTCGCGCAGCGCATCGACGGCGTGGTGACCAACCTCGGCGAGCCGCAGTCCTTCACCGTCAAGCCGCTGGAGAACGCGGCGCTGCCGGTCAAGGACCGCGCCGCGCTGCTCGCCTTCCAGCGCCAGACCGCCGACCTGCAGCGCGCGGCGCTGGGCGCCGTGCGCGCCGTCGCGGAGGCGACCTCGCGCCTCGACGCCCTCATGCAGGCGATCGTCGACACCCCACGCGCCGACGTCGCGCTGCGCCAGCAGGCGCTCGAGCTCAAGCGGCGCTTCACCGATCTCGACGTCGAGCTCGAGGGCGACCCGACGGTCGCCCGCCGCAACGAGCCGGTGCCGCCGGCGATCGTCGATCGCGTGCAGCAGGTGGTGCTCGGCAGCTGGGCCTCCACCTCGGAGACCACGGCCACGCACGTCCGCAACTACAAGATCGCCTCGCAGCAGCTGGCGCAGTTCCTGCCCAAGCTGAAGCAGGCAGCGGCCGACCTCGAGGCGCTGGAGAAGAAGGCCGAGGAGCTCGGCGCGCCCTGGACCCCCGGTCGCATCCCCAACTGGCCACACCAG
>DASYUP010000104.1:0-2241 GCA_036001185.1 Thermoanaerobaculia bacterium | reverse complement strand
CCGGTGGAGCGCTTCGAGGTGCCCAACCTGCTGGCCCTCAACTTCCTGCTGCACGACTCGCTCGGCGGCGGCGGCACGCTGTCGCTGAAGACCGACGCGCAGGGCAAGACGCACGGCCAGGGGCTGCTGATGCTGGAGCTCGAGGTGCCGGCCGAGCTGATCCCCACCGAGCACGGCCTGCGGGTGCCCCGCACCGGGATGTTCGGTCGCAAGAGCCCCAGCTCGTCGGGCGAGATGCGGGCCGTGGCGCCGGCCTCCAGCGCCGGCACGCCCGAGGCGCGCAAGGGGGAGTGAGGGGGTGGGCTCGCCGCTCGCCATCCGCCGCGAGGGGGAGCTCTTGTGGGCGACGCTTGACGAGCCGGAGCGCGCCAACGCGCTGTCGCCGGCGCTGATCGCCGCGCTCACCGAGCTCTACCGCCGGCCGCTGCTCGCGGAGGGTGTGCGCGCGCTGGTGCTCACCGCCGCCGGCCGGCACTTCTCTGCCGGCGCGGATCTCGCCCACCTGCGGGCGCTGCAGGGGGCGACGCTCGACGACAACCGCGAGGACTCGCGCAAGCTGCGCGACCTCTTCGCCGCCGTGCTGCGGCAGGAGGCGCTCACGGTGGCGCTGGTGCAGGGCGCCTGCATCGCCGGCGGCTGCGGGCTCGCGACGGCGCACGACTTCGTGGTGGCGGCGGCCGACGCGCGGTTCATGTATTCAGAAGTGAAGATCGGCTTCGTCGCCGCGCTGGTGGCCACCTTCTTGCCGCTGCGGGTGCGCGGTAGCGACCTGCGCGAGCTGCTGCTCTTCCCGCGACTGCTCGACGCCGTCGAGGCGCGGGCGCTGGGGCTCGCCAACCGGGTGGTGCCGCGCGACGACGTCGAGCAGGCCGGTCTCGCGCTGGTGCGTGACGTGCTCGCCAACGCCAGCTCGCAGTCGATCGCGCGCACCAAGCGGCTGCTGCTCGACGTCGTTGGCCGGCCGCTCGACCAGGCCCTCGATCTCGCCGCCGAGGCCAATGCCCAGGCGCGCGCCACTGCCGATTGCCAGCGCGGCATCGCGCACTTCCTCGAGCACAAGCAGGCGCCGGGGTGGTAGCTCTCCGCTGAGAAGAGGAGCGGACGGAGAGCGGGAGCGGAGGGAGAGAGGGAGAGGAGCGGAGTGACTCCGGCGCGACCGTGGCGCGCGTGGGGCCCCGCCAGCCGGGGGTATCCCGTCCGTGCTCAGCGCCGCAGACGGCGCTTCCGCGCGGGCGAGAGCCCTCCCCCCGGCGCGCCCCACGCGCGTCGAGGGGCCCCGAGGAGGAAGGATCTCTTCCTCCCGCGACGGTGGGAGCAACGCGTGCTCGGGTTTGTCAGCTGCTGATATCGCGTGGGCTTTCGGCGCTCGCGTTCTGGTGTAGGGGCGGGGCTTGTCCCCGCCCGCGCCACGCGACCACGGCGATGGCGGCGAGCAGCAACGCCGCGAGGCCGGCCATTGTTGCACCTGGGACGAGCCCCGGCGGGAGGTAGCGCAGCTCGACGGTGTGCACTTCGGGCGGCACGCGGACGCCGAGGAACGCGCCGTTGACGGTGAGGAGAGGGAGTTGGCGGCCGGCGGCCTCGGCGTGCCAGCCGAACGGGCCCGGCAGCGACGTGGCGAGGAGACGATCGTCGTTGCCGGCGACGGCGAGCACCACGCGCCCCGGGCGGCTTGCCAGCGCGGCCACCGCGTCGGGCTGCCAGGGACGGGGGGGTGGTAGCCAGCCAGCGGACTGTTCGGACACCAGCGCCACGCGCCGGGCATCGCTGAGGTGGCGGATCCATGTGAGGGTCCGGGCCCGCGGCACCGTCTCGGCGGCGGTGGGGAGGAACCAGCGGGGGAGCGCTTGCGGGTTGCGGTAGAGCTCGTAGATGCCGTAGGGGCCGGGGGTGCTCACCCAGCCTGCCCCCGGTTGGCGACGGAAGCGCATGCCCGGGGGGCCGAGGCGCTCGAGGCGATGTTTCTTCGGCTGGCCGAAGTGGCTCGCCACCGCGCGGGCGCCGAGGAAGTCGAGCAGCGGGTGCTCGACGTGGTCGAAGGAGCTGAAGTAGCGGGCGCTCGTGGGGGCGAAGTCGAAGGCGGCGCCGAGCACCGACAGGTAGGGGCGCGAGGCGAGAGGGTTGTGCGCCCGGACCTCGTCGAGGCCGTGGACAGTCAGCAGCGAGGGGTAGAGGTTGTAGCTGTCGGCCACCACGCGCCACGGTCCGCCGGGCTCGGCGGCGATGCCGGCGAGGGCGGCG
>DASYUP010000103.1:0-10753 GCA_036001185.1 Thermoanaerobaculia bacterium | reverse complement strand
CTCCGGCGTGGCCTTCGCGGTCACTCTGGTCTTCGTGCAAGTGGGGCTCTTCCTCGGCCTGCTCGACAACGCCTCGATCACCATCGAGCACATCCCGGCCGACCTCTGGGTGACCTCGCGCAACACGCCCAACGTCGACTTCTCGCACCCCTTCAGCGAGAACGCCGTGCAACGCGTGCGCTCGATCCCCGGCGTGGCGCGGGCCGACAACCTCATCGTCTGGTTCATGAACATCGCCCTCCCCGGCGGCGCCCAGGAGGGCACCCTGGTCTACGCCCTCGAGGACTTCACGCGCTGGAACCTGCCGTGGGAGGTGGTGCAAGGCGACCTCGCCGACCTGCGGCGCGGGCCCTACATGTTCCTCGACGACTCGGCGGTCAAGCGCTATGGGCCGTTCGCCGTCGGCGAGTACCGCGAGGTGCTGCACAACCGCCTGAAGATCATCGGTCGCACGCGCGCGGCGCGCTCGTTCACCACCACGCCGATCTCCTTCCTCGACTACCGCCTGGCGCAGCGCATCAATCCCGACGAGCTCGGCGGCCAGACCACCTACGTGCTGGTGCGCCTCGCTCCCGGCGCCGACCTCGCCACCGTGCGCGCCGAGCTGCGGCGCCGGCTGCCCTACAACGACGTCTACACGCGACGGGAGTGGGCGGCGCGCTCGCGCCGCTACTGGGTGGAGTCGACCGGCATCGGCCTCAACATGATGCTCACCGTCTTCCTCGGTTGCCTGGTGGGGGTGGTGGTGGTGGCGCAGACGCTCTACACCTCGACTATGGAGCACCTCAAGGAGTTCGGCACCGTCAAGGCGATCGGCGGCAGCAACCGGGACATCTACCGCATCCTCGGGCAACAGGCGGCGATCGCCGCGGTGCTGGGCTTCGTGCTCGGCGCCGGGCTCTCGTATGCCCTGCAGCCGGCCATCCACAAGATCGACCTCAAGCTCATCATCACCCCCGAGATGGCGGCGGTGGTCTTCGTCGGCACCTTCGTCCTCTGCCTGGTCTCGGCGATGGTCTCCTTCCGCAAGGTGGCGGCCATCGACCCGGCACTGGTGTTCCGAGCGTGAGGAGCGTCGAGGTCAGAGGTGCAGCGAGGAACGCAGAGGCGTGAGGAACGGCCAGATCAGAGGCGTCGCAGCAAGGTCATTGCGAGGAGCGTAGCGACGAAGCAATCTCGACGTCGAGATCGCCACGGCCCTGCGGGCCCTCGCGATGACGAGTTCACGAGGAGGATCGATGCCCATTCTCGAAGCAAGTGACGTGACCAAGGACTTCCGCGAGGGGCGCGAGAGCGTGCAGGTGCTGCGCGGCGTCTCGCTCTCTCTCGAGCCCGGCGAGGTGGTGGCCCTCGAGGGCCCGTCGGGCTCCGGCAAGACCACCCTGCTGTCGATCCTCGGCTGCATCCTCACCCCCACCGGTGGCGAGCTGCAGATCGAGGGCGAGCGGGTCGACCCGCGGCGTCCCGAGCGCCTGCCCGCCATACGCAAGCGCTCGATCGGCTTCGTCTTCCAGCAGTTCAACCTCTTCCCCGCGTTGACCGCGCGCGAGAACGTCGAATACGCGCTCAACATCAAGGGCGTACGCGGCAAGGTGGCGCGGGAGGAGGCCGAGCGGGTGCTCGCCGAGGTCGGCCTCGAGGAGCGTCTGGAGTTCCTGCCGCGCGACCTCTCGGGCGGCCAGAAGCAACGCATCGCGGTGGCGCGGGCGCTCGCCGGCCGGCCCGCCATCCTGCTCGCCGACGAGCCCACCGCCAATCTCGATTCGCAGGTCGGCACCCAGGTGCTGACCATGTTCCGCGACCTCGCCAAGCGCGAGGACCGTGCCCTGCTCATCGTCACCCACGACCCCAAGGTGCGCACCATCGCCGACCGCGTGGTGCGCATTCGCGACGGGCGCCTCGCGGCCTGACCGCGACGCGACCCGGGAGGATACCGCCATGACCGCGCTGCGCCCGCTGTTTCGTACCCTTCCCATCGTCGTCGGCGTGCTGGCCGTCGCCGCCCTCGCCTGGCAGGCGCGCGGAGTGCGCGCCAGCGGCGGCGCGGCACCACCTGCCACGCTTGCCGCGCTCGACCACCCGGGCGCGGGGGCGCGCGGTCACGTCAACGCCGAGGGGCGCGTCGCCACCTACCCCGGCCGCCAGGTGGTCGTCGGCACCGACGTGCGCGGCACCCTGACCCGCATGGCGGTGGAGGAGAAGCAGACGGTGCGTCGCGGCGACCTCATCGCCGAGCTGCGCGCCGACGATCTGCGGGCGGCCATCGTCGAATCGCGAGCCCGGGTGGGCGAGGCGGAAGCCGACATCCGCCTCTACGACCTCGAGGTGGGGCGCTTCGAGCACCTGGTGGCGGTCAAGGTGGAGCCCGAGGCGAGCGCCGATCGCGCCCGCCGCAACCGCGACGCCGCCCATGCCCGCCGCGCCACCGCCCTCGCCGAGGTCCGCCGCCTCGAGGCCGAGCTGGCGAAGACCCGCATCACGGCGCCCATCGACGGGGTGGTGATCGCCACGCGCGTGCACGCCGGCGAGACCGTCGACGCCGGCGATGCGCTGGTCGAGCTGGCCGACCTCGGCCGCCTGCGGATCGAGGCCGAGGTCGACGAATACGACGCCGGCCGCGTGACCCTCGGCGCGCCGGTGACGGTGCGCGCCGAGGGCTTCGACGGGCAGAGCTGGCACGGTAAGGTGGAGGAGATCCCCGACGCGGTGAGCGGCCGCCGGCTCAAGCCGCAGGACCCCGGCCGCCCCCAGGACACCCGCGTGCTGATCGTCAAGGTGGCGGTGGGGGAGAAGACCCCCCTCAAGCTCGGCCAGCGCGTCGAGGTCGAGATCGGCGGCTAGCTCCGCCAGGCCGCCAGCTCGGCGGCCGTGTCGTTGTAGTGCCGGTAGGCGCTGATCCGCCCGTCGCCGTCGAAGGTCCACAGGTGGATGGCGTCGTTCTCCAGCGGCCGGCCGTTCTTGTGCAGCCGCGACTCGACGCGCAGCATCACCGCCACGCGATCGCCCGACTCGACGAAGGTGCGCGGCTCGAAGGTGTGGATGTCGAGGCTCTCGCCCACGGCGCGGAAGAACTCCGGGACGTTGCGCTTGCCGCTGAAGTTGCCGTTCCACGGGCACTCCCGCGAGGCCACCCGCTCGTTGTTCCAGTCGACGTCGTCGGCCAGCCGGTCGAGGATGGCCGGCACGTCGCCGCGGCCGAACGCTTCGTACACTGCCTGGATCGTCTCGGTCTTGCTCATATGGGTTGCTCCTTGCCACCTTCGTGGGTTTGCCGTCTCGGGCTATACGGCGTCGCACCCCGCGCGGATGAGCCCGCGCTAAGATCGCCCCATGGCGACCTCCCCCGGCGCGACGATCCATCAGAGCGCCTGTCCGCTCGACTGTCCCGACGCCTGCAGCCTGGAGGTGCGGGTCGAGAACGGCCGCGTCACCAAGCTCGACGGCGACCGCCGCAACGCCTATACGCAGGGGTTCATCTGCTCCAAGGTACGGCACTTCCCGGAGCTGCTCTACGGCCCCGACCGGCTGCTGTACCCGGAACGGCGGGTGGGCCGCAAGGGGGAGGGCCGCTTCGAGCGCATCTCCTGGGACGAGGCGCTCGCCGCCATTGCCGCGCGCCTGCGGGCGGCGCGCGAGCGCTCGGGTGGCGAGTCCATCCTGCCGTACTGCTACGGCGGCTCCAACGGCGCGCTCACCCACGACGCCAACGACGCGCGGCTCTTCCGCCGCCTCGGCGCCTCGCGCCTGCTGCGCACCGTCTGCGCCGCCGCCACCGGCCGCGCCGCCACCGGCCTCTACGGCAAGATGGCGGGCGTCGCCTTCAGCGACTACGTGCACGCGCGCCTCATCGTGGTGTGGGGGGCGAACCCATCGGCGACCGGCATCCACTTCATTCCCATCGTGCAGGAGGCGCAGCGGCAGGGGGCCCGGCTGGTGGTCGTCGACCCCCGCAGCACGGCGCTCGCCAAACAGGCCGACCTGCACCTGCAGCCACGCCCGGGCGGTGACCTGCCGCTCGCCCTCGCCGTCATCCGCTGGCTGTTCGAGAATGGGCGCGCCGACGAGGAGTTCCTGCGGCGCCACACCACCGGCGCCGACGAGCTGCGCCGGCGTGCCGCGACGTGGACGCCCGAGCGCGCCGCCCAGGCGAGCGGCGTGCCGGTGGCGGAGATCGAGGCCTTCGCCCGCCTCTACGCCGACGCCGCCCCGGCCGTCATCCGCTGCGGCTGGGGCCTGGAGCGCAACCGCAACGGCGGCTCGGCGGTCGCTTCCGTGCTCGCCCTGCCGGCGGTCGGCGGCAAGTTCGGTGTCCGCGGCGGCGGCTACACGATGAGCAATTCGGGAGCTTGGAAGCTCGACGACGAGGTGGCGATCGGCGAGCCGGAGCCGCCGACGCGCGCCATCAACATGAACCTGCTCGGCGAGGCGCTGCTGACCTACGACCAGCCGCCCATCGAGGTGCTGTTCGTCTACAACTCCAACGCCTTGGCCACCACCCCCGACCAGGAGCGCGTGCGTGCCGGCCTCGAGCGCGAGGACCTGTTCACCGTCGTCTTCGACCAGGTGCGCACCGACACCGCGCTCTACGCCGACGTGCTGCTGCCGGCGACTGCCTTCCTCGAGCACCGCGAGCTGGCGCGCGGCTACGGCGCTATGGTGATGCATCGCCTCGAGCCGGTGGCCGAGGCGCCAGGGGAGGCGCGCCCCAACTACGAGGTGTTCGCCGAGCTGACCCACCGGCTGGGGCTGCAGCGTCCCGGCGACGCCGAGGATCCGGCGGCGCTCGAGCAGGCCCTGCTCGGTGGCAGCGACGCGAACCGTGCCCTGCTGGCGGCGCTCAACGGCAGCGGCATCGCCGAAGCGCCACTCGGGCTCGCGCCCATCCAGTTCGTCGACCACTTCCCGCGCACGGCCGACGGCAAGGCGCACCTGGTGCCGCCCGACCTCGACCGCGAGGCGCCGCACGGCCTCTACACCTACCAGCCCGACCCGGCTACGGCGGCGGCGCCGCTGGCGCTCATCTCGCCGGCCACCAACCGCACCATCAGCAGCTACCTCGGCCACCTGCGGCGCGGCAAGGTGCCGCTGGAGATGCACCCCGGCGACGCCGCCCAGCGCGGGCTGCGCGAGGGCGATCGGGTGCGGGTGTGGAACGACCATGGCGAGGTGGTGACGCGGCTGCACCTCAACGCTGACTTGCGGCCGGGGGTGGCCTGCCTGCCCAAGGGGCTGTGGGCCCGCCACACCGAAAACGGCCGCACCGCCAACGCGCTGGCGCCGCCGACGCTCGCCGACCTCGGTGGCAGCGCCTGTTTCAACGACGCCCGGGTCGAGGTCGTCGCGGCGACCTGAGCGGACTCACCGCGGCTCGACGCGCAGGCTGAGGCGGTGCTCGCCGCCGCTGTCGCGGGTGAGGGTGAGCGACCCGTGCGGCAGCGCCCAGGATGCCCGGCCGTCGCTCTCGCGCGCCGCACCGTAGGCGTCGCACAGCACCTTGCACGCCTGCGTGAAGCGCTCGTCGAGCTCCCAGCCGGCCACCTCCGCTCCCGCCTCGCTGAGCTCGGCGAGCGGCGGCGACTGCGCGGCGACGAGCTCGACGGCAGGAGCCGGGCCGTCGACCGACCGCGCCGGCTGGCCGGCGCCCAGCGGCGCCGGCAGCGCCGCTGCCAGCCGCTGCATGCCGCCCGGCGAGCGTTCCCAGGCGGCGTTGCCGAGCGCCGTCACCACCTCGCCCATGGCGGCGAGGAAGCTGCGGCGGCTGCGGCGCCGCGCGCGACCGGCGCGGAGGGTGGTGACGAGGCCGGGAACGAGCGACACGGCGATCACCACCACCATCACCAGCTCGATGCGCTTGGCGATGTTCGGGAAGTAGTGCCCCAGCCAGTAGCCGGCCGAGGTCATCGACACGATCCAGCAGACGGCGCCGAAGACGTTGAACGAGATGAACCGGCGATAGCGCATGGGGGCGATCCCCGCCACCACCGGCGCGAAAGTGCGCAGGATGGGCAGGAACTGGGCGATGACGATCGTCTTGCCGCCGTGCCGCTCGTAGAAGAGCTGGGTGCGGATGAGGTGGCGGCGGTTGTAGAGGCGCGAGCTGGGGCGGGCGAACAGCGCCCGGCCCAGGCGATGGCCGATGGCGTAGCCGGTGGAGTTACCGAGGATGGCCATCGGCACCAGCAGCAGCCAGAGCACGCGCAGGTTGAGGTCACCGCGGACGGCGAACAGCCCGGCGGCCACTAGCAGGGAGTCGCCGGGCAGGAAGAAGCCCATCATCAACCCGGTCTCGGAGAAGATGATGGCGGCGAGGCCGGCATAGCCGCCCCAGCGGATCATCCCTTCGACGTCGGTGAGGGTGTGGAAGAGCTGCTTCAGGTAGTCCAGGTGCGTGGCCTCCGTGAGGAGCGCGGAGCATAACTCGGCCCGCCGCGCACTCCGAGCGCTTGGGAATGACGGTCGACTGGCGTAACGTTGAAGGTGGCAAGTGCTCCCGCGTCGCGCGGGGGCGTCCGCTCCGCCCCCCGGGAGGGGAGGCGGCGGCTCTCACGAGGTTTGGGCGGCCCACGGAGCCGGGCGGGTTGGGACCCGCCGACAACGGACTCGCCCAGAAAGGAGGTGGTCCAGTGGGAAGTAGACCGACGGCTAAGACGGAGGTGGCGTCCCCGTAACGGGGTACCTCCGGCAGCGCGTGGCGCTCCACTGGGTCTGGCCAGCCAGCAAAGGCGAGCCAGACGACCTCCACTTTCGGGGTCAACCCAACGCCACCGACGTGAAGCCAGGCCCGGGCTCGATCGCGAGCCCGGGCCTTTTCATTCATGGCGACACTCTCAGACGGTGCGGCGCGCCCCGGCCAGCAGCCCCAGCGACCGCGCGCACCCGTGGACGGCGCACGGCAGCAGCAGGGCGAGCCGTGGCCGCCGTGGCTCCTCGGCGTTGGTGATCGTCGCCTGCGCGGCGGCGTCGATCACCCGTTGCAGGGGCTTGCCGGCGACCAGTGCCAGGCGGATGCGCTCGGCGAGGTCGGGGCGGCGGCGCAGCAGCTGGCGCCAGGCTGCGGCGTCGGCGGCGGCCTGCAGGTCGGGGGTCGGAGTCTTCGTCTTGCGGAACGGTCGCGGCATCTGGATTCGCATGGTTACGCCTCGTTTACGCCCATTGTGCTCCAAGCCCCGGCGAAGGTCAAGGCCCACCGCCGACGCGTGAGATGATTCCGCCGCGATGTCCGACCCCTCCGCGTTCCGGGTGCGCCCGGCAGCCGCCGGCGATGCCCCTGTCATCGCCGACTTCAACCTGCGCCTGGCCCACGAGAGCGAGGGGTTGGCGCTCGATCCGCCGACGGTGCGCGCCGGAGTCGAGGCGTTGCTCGCTGATCCGGCGAAGGGCGCCTACTTCGTCGCCGAGGAGGGAGGGCGCCCGGTGGGGCAGCTCATGCTCACCACCGAGTGGAGCGACTGGCGCAACGGGCCCATCTACTGGCTGCAGAGCGTCTACGTGGTGGCCGAGCGGCGGGGCAGCGGCGTCTTCCGCGCCCTCTGGGAGCAGGCGCTGGCGACGGCGCGCGCCGCCGGCGCACGGGCCGTGCGCCTCTACGTCGACGAGCAAAACGAGGCGGCGCAGGACGTCTACCGGCGCGTCGGCATGGAGCGCTCGGCCTATCTCGTCTTCGAGCGTCAGCCGGTATGAAGGCCTCGCCTGCCGCACTGCCTCCGCGCTGGCGCGCCCGCGGCCTCGCCGCCGCCGTGATCGCGCTGTCGATCCTTGGCGCGGGCCTAGCCGTCGCGCTCGCGCGAGCGCAGGGTGCGGCGCCACCCCCCGCGCCGCCCGCGGCCAGTGCATCGACGTTGCCGCGGGTCCTTCCACCCGCCGACCTGCCGCGCGACCGCCCGCTGCGCGCCGGCTTCCTCATCCTCGACGGCGTCTATGGCACCGAGCTGGTGGCGCCCTACGACGTGCTCCAGCACGCCACGGCTCACACCCGGCCCGGCATCGACACCTTCACCATCTCGCCCGAGGGCGGCGCCGTGCGCACGGCCGAAGGACTGGCGCTGCAGGCAAGGTACAGCTTCGCCAACGCCCCGGCCCTCGACATCCTGGTCGTCCCCTCCGGTGACCACAACATGGACAGCGACCTCGGCAACGAGGCGCTCGTCGCCTGGCTGGCGAAGGTCGGCAAGCAGGCGCGCTACGTGGTCTCGTTGTGCGACGGCGCCTTCCTGCTCGCCCGCGCCGGCCTCACGCAGGGGCGGCTCGTCACCACCTTTCCCGCCGACCAGGACCGCTTCGCGCAGATGTTCCCCGCCCTCGAGCTGCGGCGCGGCGTCAGCTTCGTGCACGACGGACCGCTGCTGACCTCGGTGGGTGGGGCCCGCAGCTACGACGCGGCGCTCTACCTCGTCGATCACCTCTACGGCGAGCAGGTGGCGAAGGAGGTGGCCAAGGGCCTGGTGCTCCCCTGGCCGCCGGGCGAGGACGAGGCGCCGCTGCCGGCGCTGGTCATCCGCTACCAGGAAGTGAAGAAGAAGTAGCGCCGCCTGGCCTAGAAGAAGGCGTCGAAGTCGATGAAGTTCCGGTTGCCGCCAGGGCTCTCATAGAAGCGCAGGTTGCAGACGGGCCCCGCGCACGGTGACGCGCGGTCCTCGACCGTGAGCGTGAAGGGGACCGTCGTCATGCTGGCCACGAAGATCCAGAAGTGGCCGTTGACCGGTCGGGCGTCGAGGACCTTGAGCGTCACCTCGACGTTGCCGCTGTCGAAGAACCAGAAGTAACCCGACTGGGTGGCGAGCGGCACTGCCGCCGCGACTTCTTCGTGGCCGTTGCGGGGATCGGTCCAGCGCAGGGTGGCGGTGAAGCGGCCGTCGTGCAGCATCAACACGCTGCGCGGCGGGTCCACCGTGAAGGCGCGGTCGGCGGTGGGGATGTCGTTGATTTCCACCAGCAGCAGATAGCTGCCGGCCGCGAGCTTGCCGAGCTCGACGTCGTGGCTCCACGGCTGGTTCGGTGTGCAGGGCGAGTAGGCGCTGAACGAGCCGCGCACGACGACGCTCGTGGCGCCGATCGAGGGCGGTGCGAACGACACGGCGGATGTGCAGGCGAATCCCGTCAGATGCACGTGCACCGCGTCCGTGGTGCTCGGCAGCGCGGGAGAGACGGCGATCTCGTCGGCATGCGCGAGGGCGGGATGGACGATGGCCAATGCGGCGAGCAGGAACAATCTGCGCATGTACGGCCTCCAGGCAGGTCTGTATGGTGTTATAACATGAATGTCGCCGAGAAGCCTTGAGGCCCGGATACAGACTCGGGGACCCGATCCCACCGTCGCGCCGCTAACGGCTCATGCCACGGACGGCCACCCCACCAGGCGCTCGCTGGCCTCCCACAGCCGCCGCGCCAGCGCCGCGTCACGCGCCAGCGGCGCCGGCGCCACCTCGCGGCCGTTCTCGAAGTAGCGGCCGCTCATGCCGTCGAACGCCGGATCGGCGACCAGCTGCACGATGCGGTCGCCGCCCTTCTCGGCGGAGATGAAGAAGGGGCGGAAGAAGAGGAAGATGAGGGGCTTCGCCCACGGCGGCGAGCCCGCCCAGATGTGGGTCGCCACCGCGCCCGGGTGCAGGCTGTTCGAGGTGACGCCGGTGCCAGCGAGTCGGCGCGCCAGCTCGGCGGCGAAGAGCACGTTGGCGAGCTTGCTCCGCGTGTAGGCGCGCATGATGCCGTAGCCGCCGGCGGCGAAGCCGAGGCCGTCGAAGTCGAGCGTGCCGCTGCGGTGGCCGACCGACGCCACGCTCACCACCCGCGCCGGCGCGTTGGCCACCAGCAGGTCGAGCAGCAGGTTGGTGAGCAGGAAGTAGCCGAGGTGGTTGACGGCGAAGGTGGCCTCGATGCCGTCGACCGTCTCCCCGCGCCGCTGGTGGACCCCGCCGGCGTTGTTGACTAGCACGTGCAGGTGGGGGTGGCCGGCGCGGAAGGTGGTCGCCAGCTCGCGGATGGAGGCCTGCGAGGAGAAGTCACAGAGCAGGTGCGAGACGGCGCGCTGGCCGCTGCTCGCGCGCACGGCGCTCGCCGCCGCCTCGGTGCGCGCCGCGTCGCGGCCCACCATCACCACCTCGGCCCCGCGGCGCGCCAGCGCCTGCGCCGCCGCCAGCCCGATGCCACTGGTGGCGCCGGTGATGAGGACCGTCTTGCCCGGGAGCTCCCAAGCCATGGCTCACCCTCCGCTGCGATGCCGGTCGCCGCGCACTGTGCTCGCTGATGGCTCCTGATGGCTCACTGATGGCTCACGGACGTGCACAGGGTGCTCACACGGCTCCCGATTGTGGTTATCGTGTCAGCTCGGCCCTATTTCCGCTCACGAGAAGGAGGAGAGTCATGGAGAAGCTGCGGTCGGTTCTCGTCGCTGCCGCCTGCGCAGCCCTCGCCGTCCCGCAGGTCGCGGCGGCCACCCCACCCGGAGGTCACCTCGCCATCACCGAGGTGTCCGTCGATACGGCCACGTCGACGATCGTCATTCGCGGCACCGACCTCGGCTTCGGCCCGCGCTTCAGCGTCAGCCTCGGCCAGCTCGGCAGCATCACGCCCCTGTGCACTCGCCAGTTGGCGCCGCCGCAGAGCATCACCTGCGACTTCACCGCCGTCGGCGGCCTGCCGCCGGCGGGCGACTACCTGCTCACCGTCGCCGCCGGCAACGGCCAGAGCCAGCAGGCCGAATATGACCTGACGCTGGGGGCGGCGGGCGCGCCCGGGCCTCCCGGCCCGCCGGGAG